>DATMMY010000182.1:0-11278 GCA_035569515.1 Candidatus Solibacter sp.
ATCGGGTGATCTAAAGAGGAAGCGCTTTCACCGCCCTTCGCCAAGCTCAAGGGCAGGCTCCGGCGCGGAGGCGCGGAGAAAATCTGAGCCGGTTTGTGTGGCTTGCCGATCACCCGATCTCCCGATCTCCAGATCACCCGATTCCTAAGCCCTTTCCCCCCACTTCAGCTTCATGCGTAACACGTCGAAGAACGACCGCTCTGCCAGCTTGAGGAGCTTCACCTTGAATTCTGATTTCCTGCATTGAATGATATCGCCATCCCCCAGCGGCATGCCTTCCTGGCCATCAATGGTAAGATAAGCCGCTTCCCTGCTGACTCTCATGCGAATCTCGATGACTGCGGTGTCCTGCACTACCAGCGAACGATTGGTCAGGGCGTGCGAGGCCACCGGCGTAATCACAAAAGCGGGAACATCCGGAGAGAGCACCGGCCCTCCAGCAGCCAGAGAATAAGCCGTGGACCCGGTAGGAGTCGATACGATAAGACCGTCAGCCTTGTAATTCGAAACAAATACCCCATTCACGCGCACGTCAAAGTCCGCAAGGCGCGCCAACGAGCTCTGGTTGACGACCACGTCATTGAGAGCATCATAGCCGGCAACACAATCCCCGCCCCGGCGCAACTGGCAATGAATCATCGAACGTAGAGTTACCTCGCAGCGGCCGGCATCAATGGCTTCCAGCGCCTGCTCAATCTCATCCTGCTTCACTTCAGTCAGGAACCCCAGAGACCCAAGGTTGACGCCGAGAATAGGAATATCGGCGCGTGCCGCGCTGCGGGCCGTGGAAAGTAGTGTGCCATCTCCACCCAGCACAATAACAAAATCAGGCCTCTTCTCAACCAGCCCTTCTCGCTCCACTACTTCAGCGTTTTCGCAAAACTGACTGGTAACCGCATCCACGGTGACTACATAGCCGTGCTTGCGAAGCCAGAGGACAACTTCTTGCACAAGCTTGCCCATCTCCGGCTTGCCCTGCTTCGAAATAATGGCGACGCGCTTCATTCTTAGACTCTAACGTCCTTTAGACTCTAACGTCTCAAGTTCTTAACAAAACCACTCCAAATAAAATTGCTATTACTTGCTGATCAGCGCACTCAGCGCAAATCAGCGGTAAGGCTCGGCTCTGCGCCAAGGTTTTGGCCAATTGCCAATTGCTATTTGCCAACTGCTGCTTTCCGATCAGTGGCCTCAGTGGAAATCAGTGGTAAAGGTTCCGATCTTTGCGCCGATGGTGGTAACAATTGGCCTCTCATTCGTTCCCTGGAAATTCCGCATGCAAAAGAAACTCCCGGTTTCCTTCCATGCCTAAAATAGGCGAGTCAATCACTTCCACATGTCGTCCACCCAGCTTCTCTACGGCATCGCGCACCTTCACCACAGCCGCTTGCTGTGCCTGTGCGTCTTTTACGATGCCGCCCTTCCCTACAAGTTCTCGTCCCACTTCAAACTGTGGCTTGATCAGAACCACCAAATCACGATGCTGTCGCTCGGAACCTGAAAATGCCGCATGAAAAACCGCCGGGAGCACGAGTGTAACAGAGATAAAGGAGACATCTATTGCCATAAAACTGACCCTTGAATTCCCTCCCGATGAATCGAGTTGTTCCGCCGTCAGGTAACGCGCGTTGGTCTTCTCCAGCAGGCGCACGCGCTGGTCCGACCGCAGGCGCGCCGCAATTTGGCCATAACCGGTATCCACTGCGATCACTTGCGCCGCTGCGTGCTGCAACATGCAGTCGGTAAATCCGCCCGTGGAGGCGCCCACATCCAGGCATGTCCTTCCCGTCAAATTGATCTTCCAGTGCTCCAGCGCGGCTTCCAGTTTCAGGCCTCCACGGCCCACATATTTCATATCTGCGCCCAGCAGCCGGATCTCCGCATCCTGATCGATAGCGCTTCCGGATTTCTCAATCTTTTGCCCGTTCACAAGCACCCGGCCGGCCAGGACCATGGCCTGCGCCCGCTCGCGCGATGCAGCCAGGCCGCGCTCCACCATCAATTTATCCAGTCTGAATTTCATTACGGACCACAGCTTCCGGGCTTGAAAAATCTCAACCGTAAAGAGTTGTTAAACAAATTTACCTGTTGTTAATAATTCGCACCCGTTCTTGTGCAAAGCGTCAAACAGCGCAATTTCTCTATGTTTTATGAAGCTACTCTCCATTTTTCCACATCCTTTTTCACCTAACTGTTGAAAACCAGGATTATTCAATGGAAACAAATTTGCCTATCGCTGCCAAAGGATCAACCTATTGAATGAAAAACTCTTCAAATCAAAATTATGCCTGAATGGACCTGCCAGAGCAGCTGGCCCGCAAAAATCATTTGTTTGCCAAGACTTCGCAGCTTTGCCGCTTCCTCGCATGCCGAATATCTCGCATCTCAAGACTCAGGGTCATGACCAAATCTTAGAGATCTCTTACAAGATTCCGGGGCTGCTCCAGGGGCATTGAATCCCAGGGGGCATTGAATCAAGGTCCGTCGGCAAGGGACAATGGCGCAACTCAAAGACAAAATAGAAAACGGGCTCAACGATGTCCGCATTCTGATCTTGGGCGCGCAGGTGCTTGTGGGCTCCGGGTTCCGCTCATTTTTTCAACCTGAATTCAGCCTCTTGCCTTTCACCACTCAGGTGATGCAACTTGGCGGGCTCGGCCTCATGCTCCTGGGAATGGGTCCCCTTATGCTGCCGGCAGCGTTTCATCAGATTGTGGAACGGGGCGCGAGCACGACCCGCATCGAGAAGCTGACAACGGTAGTGTTGAATTTCGGACTCATGCCCTTCGCCGTGGGACTCACCGTAAATTTCTTTATGGTGATGCAAAAGCTCGCCGGCACCACGGCCGCGTGGATCTGCGGCGGGCTCATCGGCGCCTCAGCGCTTCTGCTTTGGCATGGCATTGGATATATGAAACTGGAGGCATCCAGAATGAGTATGGCACGAGAAAAAGACCGGCAAGACGAGCAAAAAGAACGTGGCCAGAAGACGCGCCTCACCGACAGAATCAAACAAGTACTCATGGAAGCCCGCATGGTGCTTCCCGGCACCCAGGCGCTCTTGGGATTTCAGATCCTGATCTTCTTGGTTCAGGACTTTGACCATCTGCCCCGCGCCATACAATGGACCCATTTCGGAAGTTTGCTGGCGGTGACCATCAGCACCATTCTGCTGATCACCCCCGCCGCCTATCACCGCATTGCGGAGCACGGAGAGGACTCCGAAGAGTTTCACGATTTTGCCGGCAGTCTCGTGCTGCTAGCTATGTTCTTTTTGGGACTGGGATTGGCCGGCGACTTCTTTGTAGTGACCTATAAGATCACCCAGTCCGTGGCACTATCATTCACCTGTGGAGCAATTCTGCTGTTCTTCTTCTATGGCCTGTGGTTCGGCTACTCCGGATGGAAGAGAAAGAGGTTGGAATAGCCAACCCTGGAACACTCTCACATTTCTTTACTTGGTGTTTCCTTCGGCATTGTTTGTTTAATTAAGTGAAGTTTTGTTTGCCACTCACCTGACGACATATGCGTTCTGAGCTGCGCATTCTGTATCTACTTCAACCTCTTCCCCGGTCTTGTGTTTGCAAGGCGGTGACTCCTGTAACGTTCCTTAGTCAAGAATCACTTTCTTAATAGAACCAAAACGCCCAGTATGGAGTCAAATAAGTATCAGCTGTATTGGAGATCGTGACCTTGCCCAGGTAACGATCAAGGAAGGTTCAACATGATTGCCCGACTGGAAGAGACATCTGTCTTGAAGGAGATCGTGTATCTTGACCCTGAACTCAACGGCGATGCGGAATATTTCCGTGTGCGCTTTCACCACGCCACAACATGGGAGAGTGTCCGCCAGGTTATCTTTTCTCCTTGCGCAGCTACGCTGGCCGGATTCGTTATGCTGCTGATGCTTGGAGCGACCCAAAGTCTATAACGGGAATGGGAATGCGGTCGCCGATCGCTCCGTCTTTGCCGGTTGCTGGATATTGGTCTGACTCGGGACCGAAGGTCGCGGCGATTCCCTCGGTCCTGGAAAGCTGTCGGCCGTTGAAGCTTTTGTTGCGTGACTACCTGGCCGCGGTCCTCCCCGGACTTGCTGATCTGCCGATCCAGCGGCTCGTACACCTCACTCCCGCTGCGTGGTCGCCCGGCATTAATAGACTCAAACGGCCGGGTTGTTGGCGTGGAGGCCGTCGGCAGGTCCGGTGCGATCCCCCGATACAACTGAGTCAAGTGTCTCGCCGCTGGTAGGTAATGTGAAACAAAATCTTGCGCCGCGCGGTGGGTTGTCGGCAGCCCACAAGCGGCCACCGTGCGATTCAACAATCGAGCGGCTGATTGATAACCCCATGCCGCTGCCTTGAGGCTTGGTGGTAAAGAACGCATTAAAGATCTGCTCCGTTTTTTCATTGGGCAGGCCCTCACCAGTGTCGCTGACCGAGATCAGCAGTTGACCACCCTGGCCCAGTTCCGTCTTGATCGTAAGCTCACCAGCCGTGTCCTTCATGGCCTCGATGGCGTTGAGCATGAGGTTCATGAACACCTGCTGGAGCTGCACTCGGTCTGCGGTGATTTTGGGAAGATCAGGCGCTAGTTCCGTGCGCATCGAGATCGAATACCGGTTCGCCTCTCCCCGCAGCAGCAGGAGAATTTCGCCGACGATTTCGTTTACATCGACCAACTCACGTTGTGGAGGAGATTTCTTGTACAACGACCGCAGGCGGTCGATGATCTCGGTCGCACGACTCCCGTCTTTTACAATTCTGCTTGTCGCTTCGAGCGCCTCGTCCACAGCGGGCTGGTCCCGCTTAAGCCATCGCATGCAGGTGTTCGCGTTTGTCATGGCTGCGGAGATCGGCTGTTTCAGTTCGTGGGATACCGAGGCAGCCAACTCTCCCAGCATGCTGACCCGGTTCACATGTGCGAGGTCTGCCCTTAGTCTCTCGCGCTCTTCTTCAACGCGCTTGCGATCTTCGATGTCTGTTGAGATACCGTACCACTTGACGACCCTGCCTCGTCCATCCCGCAGTGGCACGGCGCGACTCAAAAACCAATGATATTGCCCATCCGCCGCCCGCCGGTAGCGCACCTCATTGTCGAACGGCTCGCCGGTTGCCAGAGACGCGCGCCACTTCTCCGCATGTCGCTCCAAGTCTTCTGGATGAACGGCCTCTCGCCAACCCGAGCCGACCGTCCTCTCGGTGGACAAACCCGTGTATTCCTGCCAGTGGCTATTGACGAAGTCCACGGAGCCATCGTGCAAAGCAGTCCAGGCAAATGTCGGAATGGTTTCGATTACATCCCGAAGTTTCCTTTCCTGACGCCGCACTTCCTGGATACGGACTTGATACAGAACCCAAAGCACTCCCAGGAAAGCTGTCACGCACAGAGCACGGAACCAGGTGGTCTGGTAGTAGGCCGGGGCGATGGAAAAATCCAGGAATGTCCCGGCCTCGTTCCACACACCGCTGTTGTTGCATGCCATGACACGGAAGCGGTACTTGCCGGGAGAAAGATTGGTATAGAACGCTTGCCGTCTTATGCCCGCTTCCTGCCATGCCGCGTCATGGCCCTCCAACTCGTAACGGAAACGGACCTTTTGCGCTACGGCTAGGCTCAGCGCCGTGTAGTCGATCTCAACGTCGCGGGTCAATGCAGGTAGACGAAGCCTATCGTCAAATCCGTAATCCTTATGGTCGGCAATCACCTTTTCTATGTGAACTGGTGGCGGAATGGGATTCCTGTAGGTTTGCTTAGGATCAATCATTTCTGCGGAAACCATGTTGAGGAACCAAAGCCTCCCATCCGATGTTTTGGACGCGATGGGCTGATTAGGGTGTGGGACAGCAGCCGGGTGTGCGCCATCAAATTTGTCGAATACCTCAACCGTCAGTTTGATGTCACTCCGTTGACGCCACCGGTCGAGTGCGGACCGGTCAACTTTCACGATGCCACATTGTGAATAAAGCCATAAAGCTCCGTCATCGTCTTTGATCGCGGAGTAAATCACGTCGCATGGAAGGCCATTGTGTTTATCGAGTACCTGCCAGCCATTGGCATTCCAGCGAAACAGACCCTTGCCCGTGAGTACCAACAGAGAATTGTCGCTGTCGACAATGAAGCCAAAAACCGACGACGAACTATCGAGGCCTTTTGGTGAAATTCTGGTGACGCTTCCGTCGAGATAATGGGTAAGAGTGACGTACCTTCCCCCGATCCAGATACCGCCCTCGCGATCTGGTGCAAGAAAACCTGTCCTAGGCGAGTTGCTGCTCAACGACATAACTTCGTGCGGGGTTCGATCTTTGACGCGAAAAACACGATGCCGCGACGTCAATGCCCAAATATTCTGGTTCGTGTCCTCGCTAATTGCGGTGAACCCGCCGTTGTCAACGCGCTGGATTTTGTGGAGTCGACCGTGCTCATAAGTCATCAAATTGCTGCCGACCCCGAGCCAAACAACGCCGTTGTGGTCCTGGAACAGGGATTCGATAGAAGATCCTGACAGCTCTTTCCCGGCGAGAAGTGAGTGACGGCCTCCTTTTAGAATGTCGACGGCTCCCTCATTTCCAATCCAAACTGAATCATCCCGTAAGGCAAGAATCGAGTAGGTCGATGCTGCGGACAGTCCTTCACGCATGGAATAGCTGACCACTGGGGTATCGCGAAACATGTCAAGTCCTCCAGCTGTCAACACCCAAATATTGCCCTCGTGGTCTTCAAGGAAAGGACCCACAGAATCGCCCGATAGGCCGTCGGTGGTTCCATAGTGGTCGACTATCCCATCGTGAACCCGATAGAGGCCATTCTGTTCGGTTCCAATCCAGAGCGATTGATTGCGATCGACGAATAATGCATGAGACCGCACTTTTGTTCCATCCAGGCCTGGAATGACATAAGCGGCCCATTTTCCACCGGAAAGATGGCGAATTCCGAGATCCTGACCGACTCCGTCGACCGCGGCCCAAATCTCGCCCGACGATCCAGCTGCGACATCGATTACGCCGTCTCCTGCATCGTGATGTTTACGTATTTCGTTTAAATACGTGCTGGCGGAACCCTGTCGCCAACGGCAAAGCACAGTTGATCCGAACCATATATTTCCAGACTTGTCCTCTTTTAAGCCGAGGCCGTACCTGACTGGAACTCCGTCGGCTTCGCCATAACAATGGAGCCCATTTCCCTCAACCCGGCACAATGGCCCCTCGCCTCGTGGGACGGAATAGCGCGTTATCCAAATAGTCCCTTCATGGTCCTCTAAAATCGTGCTGATCCCACTGGGATCATCGGGTTTCGTGTAGACCTGCAACTTGCCGTCTTTCAACCGGCTTAGACCGCGTCTCATTCCAATCCATAGGCTGCCGTCGCGAGCACCTAAGAGAAATGTAAAGCCACGAGTGGGAAGATTAAGCCCTGGAGGAGCGAATGGAACAAATTTGACACCATCGAAACGCAACAAGCCATTCGATGTTCCCAGCCACAGGTAGCCGTCGGCGGTCTGAGTGATCTCGCCTGCGGGATCGATAGCTCCGTCCTGTACTCGCCACACCGTGTGACCATACTGCGAGATGTGACGGTTCGGATCGAGTGCGTTTGCCGCAACGCACAACACCGCGACCACCAAGCAGGCCCCGAGAGTGAGACAAGACCGTGCGAGAGACACCATAGCCGGTGCCTTTCTCAAAAATCGCCGGATGGCCAAGGCCGTCATGATTCCTCAAGGAAATGGCCTCTTTTGCCATTATACGTCTCCAAGACATCCTTTTTTTTGCGACGAGGGTGGGCGAGGAGACCGTAATCTTGCTGGCGGCAGTCCCGCCAAACATTCAGGGGTAAATTCTCTTGGTCGCCGCCTTAGTAGTATCTATATAATCAGATTGAGCCGTTTTGCCGGCGTGACCCTGAGCTTATCGAAGGGGGTCGCTTCACAACCCGCTGTCATCCGCGAGGACGTTAAAATTGAGCCGTTTTGCCGGCGTGAGCGTAGCGGGAGCCGGCAGGCGAAACCCTGACCCTGAGCTTGCCGAAGGGGAAGGGTCTCTCGACAATCCGTGTCATCCGCGAGGACATTAAAATTCGTGGTCTCTTTCCAATGGTAGGTCTTCGTGTGTCCACCCAAATCGGTCGCCTGCGCAGTCGGGTGCTCATCCTTCGCGTTTTTTCAGTCTCATGACTTCCTTTACACATTGTCCCGGGACAAGCTGTAAAAGATGTCTTAGGACCGGACAGCTTTTGTGAAGGATGAGAGAAACGAGTGTCTCATTCCCGACTGTCTCAGCCCAGGGGTTAACCCCAAACCAATAAAAAATGCGCTTTGTCTCAAGGTCTCAGTTCAAAGCGTGACGAATTTCAAGTCCTCCATTTGGGGGTAAATTCTTTGGGTTAGTTGATCTGGCTGAATGCGGAGTGCGATGCTCATCCTTCGCATTTTTTGCAAAGGGTGCGCCGAAGCTAGTGCTCTGACCGCATGATTTTTGGAGACTACCAGCCAGCGAAGCTGGCGACATTCTTCTAGCCCACAACGCAAAGTTGTGGGTAAGAGAGGCAGAATAGAAGCAAAGCTGGCGAAGCCAGCGACATAGCTGTACGTCATTCCCATTTTCACATGGTCACAGCACTAGTGCTCTTAATTCCTGACTGTCTCACCCAAGGGGCTGACTCCAGGATGCGTCCAAAGCCAATAAAAATGCGCTTTGTCTCAAGGTCTCAGTTCGAAGCAGGGTGAGGCAAGAGTTGAACTGGCTGAATGCCGAGTGCTAAGTGCTGAATGCTTCTAAGTCGTCATCAGCAAGAGTCAAGTCGTCATAAAAACCGATAACCCCAATGTTTTCAACGTACCTGTTCAAATATGCCGAGGCGAGATGCAGTTTTCTAAAAATTGCCTTTAGACATGAGTGACTTACACTCAAGCTTGACAGCCGTCTCCAGCACCTCCTATAATTGGCACTCGATGGGCAGGAGTGCTAGCAGCCCATCTCTTATCCAAGTCAACGGCATTGGTAAAACCCCTTAGTTTAGAGCATATTTTGAAAGGAGTAAGTGATTTATGGCACAGAACTTTACCCCACTACATGATCGCGTGTTGCTTCGCCGGGTAGCAGAGGCGGAGACAGTACGCGGCGGCATCATCATCCCGGACACCGCTAAAGAAAAGCCCCAGGAGGGCATCGTGATCGCGGTCGGTACCGGCAAATACGAAAAAGGCCAGACCATCCCCCTGGCAGTGCACGAAGGCGATCGGGTCCTGTTCGGCAAATACGCCGGGACCGAAATCAAGATTGACGGTGAAGAACTCTTGATCCTCCGTGAAGAAGAGATCCTGGGCATCCTGAGCGGCACCGCCAAGCACGCTGAAAAACACGAAAAAGTCGCCGTCGGCAAGAAGTAGAAGCAGCTTCTGGCTCCTAGCCGCTAGCTACTAGCAGCTCACAGCCAGCAGCCGAAGTAGCAATTGGCAAATAGCAATTGGCCACCCACTCAAAGCTAAGAGCTAATGGCTCAAGGCTTGAACGCAGCACAAAAAATTTGATTCAAGAGATCATGCGGACATCCGCAATAAAGTTGATAGGAGACATATATGGCTAAACAGATTGTTCACGGTGAGGAGTCGCGTCAGGCTATCCTGCGCGGCGTTAACACCCTGGCAAACGCGGTAAAAGTTACTCTCGGCCCCAAGGGCCGCAACGTCGTCATTGAAAAGAAATTCGGCTCGCCCACCATCACCAAAGACGGTGTGACTGTGGCCAAAGAAATCGAACTCAAGGACACTCTTGAGAACATGGGCGCGCAAATGGTGCGCGAAGTCGCCAGCAAGACCAGCGACGTGGCCGGTGACGGCACCACCACCGCCACCGTTCTGGCCCAGGCCATCTTCCGCGAAGGCGTGAAGACCGTGGCCGCCGGCGCCAATCCTATGGCCCTGAAGCGCGGCATTGAGAAAGCCATCGCCGCCATCTGCGGTACCGTAGACAAGGAAGGCAATCGCAACAAAGGCTTTCTCGACACCCTCTCCAAGCCCGTCAGCGGCGAGATGATCGCCCAGGTCGGCACCATCTCCGCCAATAACGACGAAACCATTGGCCGCATCATTGCCGAAGCCATGAAGAAGGTCGGCAAAGACGGCGTGATCACCGTTGAAGAGTCCAAGACCATGGAAACCCAGTTGGACGTGGTCGAAGGCATGCAGTTCGACCGCGGCTACCTGTCTCCTTATTTCGTCACCGATCCGGAGCGCATGGAGACCGTTCTTGAGAACCCCTACATCCTGATCTACGAAAAGAAGATCAGCTCCATGAAAGACCTGCTCCCGCTGCTCGAGCAAGTCGCCAAGAGCGGCACTCCCCTGTTGATCATTGCTGAGGACGTGGAAGGCGAAGCGCTGGCCACCCTGGTGGTCAACAAGCTGCGCGGCACGCTGAACGTGGCTGCCGTCAAGGCCCCTGGCTTCGGTGACCGCCGCAAGGCCATGCTGCAAGACATCGCCATCCTCACCGGTGGTCAGGCCATCACGGAGGACCTCGGCCTCAAGCTGGAGAACATCCAGATCACCTCGCTCGGTCGCGCCAAGAAGATCACCATCGACAAGGACAACACCACCATCGTCGAAGGCAAAGGCAAGGGCGCCGAGATCGAAGGCCGCGTAAGAGAGATCCGTGGCCAGGTCGAGAACACCACCAGCGACTACGATCGCGAGAAGCTCCAGGAGCGTCTGGCGAAGCTGGTAGGCGGAGTGGCCGTCATTAAGGTCGGCGCCGCCACTGAGACCGAGATGAAGGAGAAGAAGGCCCGCGTAGAAGACGCAATGCACGCGACCCGCGCTGCCGTAGAAGAAGGCATCGTCCCGGGCGGCGGTGTTGCCCTGGTACGCTGCGCTGCCGCTCTCGAAGGCATCAAGCTGAAAGGCGATGAGGCCACTGGAGCCGAGATCGTCCGCCGCGCGCTCGAAGAGCCGCTGCGTCAGATCGTTGCCAATAGCGGCGAAGAAGGCGCAATCGTTGTCGGCAAGATCCGCGAGTCTGAGAGCAACAGCTTTGGCTACAATGCCCAGACCGATAAGTTCGAGGATCTGGTCAAGGCCGGGGTAATCGACCCGACCAAAGTAGCGCGTACCGCGCTGCAGAACGCCGGCTCCATCGCGGCGCTCATGCTCACCACCGAAGCCCTGGTTTCGGAGATTCCTGAAGACAAGAAGGAAGCTCCCATGCCCGGCGGCCACGGCGGCGGAATGGGCGGCTTCTAAGAGGACTCGCCGTCCAGGCATAAGCGCTTCGCGCAAACTTGA
>DATMMY010000183.1:0-2793 GCA_035569515.1 Candidatus Solibacter sp.
GCAGTAATTCCCAGCTTGGCTAGTTGATCGGGCTTGACCCAGAGGCGCATGGCGTACTCGCCGGCCCCGAAAATCTGTACGTTGCCAATTCCCGGCGCGCGTGTGATCTGGTCGTGAAGATTGATGTAGGCGTAGTTGGCCAGAAACTGCGCGTCGTAGGTGCCGTGCGGCGAATACAAGCTGATTAACATCAGTGGCGATGTGACGGACTTTTGAACGGTAACTCCGTAGTTCGTCACGTCGGCGGGAAGCTGCGAGGCCGCTTGTGTTTCGCGCATCTGGGCGAGAATCAGATCCGTGTTCGGGTCTGTCTTTACGTCGAAGTCGATGATCATCGTCGTTTGCCCGTTGGCCGTGGCATTCAACGAATACATATAGTTCATGTTATCCACGCCACTCATCTGCTGTTCGATGGGGGTGGCCACGGACTGCTCGAGGGTCTCCGCGTCTGCGCCGACGTAGGTCGCTTGTATCTGCACTTCCGGCGGCGCGATGTTTGGAAACTGGGCGACCGGCAGGCTGGTGATGGTGACCGCGCCGATGATGACCGTAAGAATTGCAATCACCATCGCCACGATGGGACGATTGATGAAGAACTTAGACATCTGGCTTATTTCCCCTTCATCTCTGCCGCGCTTGCGGCATATGGCTTGGGATTGACCTGTGCTCCTGGACGGACTTTCTGCACGCCCTCGGCGACCACGCGTTCACCGGGTTTCAGCCCGTTTTCGATAATCCACATGCTGCCGACGCGCTCTGCAACCTTTACGGTCACGATGCTTACCTTGTTGTCGCCGTCTACTACCGCGACCTGGTAATTGCCCTGAAGCTCGGAAACTGCGCGCTGGGGAACGAGCAATGCGCTCTGTCTGATGGTGGTCGCGGCACGAATCCGGGCATATTGTCCGGGGCGCAGAATATTTCCAGGATTGTCAAAAAGTCCGGCGATGCGGATTGCACCGGTATTCTGATTCACCGCCCGATCTGCGAAGGAGAATTTTCCCTTTTTGGCATAGGTCGTGCCGTCGGCCAGGATTAGCTCAAAGGGCATGTGCTCCTCCTGGCTTTGCCGAGTGGCTTCCGTCGGGTACAGCCTATTGAAGGCTAGGTATTCCTGCTCGCTAACCGTGAAAAAAACCTTGATGGGATTAACCGTCGAAACGGTGGTAATAGCTGCGCTGCTCGTATTGACAAGGGCGCCGACCTGAAGCTGGGCCTGCCCGGCAATGCCGTCGATCGGCGCAATGAGCCGAGTAAAATCCAGGTTGATTTGAGCGGTCTTCACTGCCGCTTCTGCCGCCTGAATCGCCGCTTTGGAGTTCAGCACAGTAGCCTTCGCCGCTACGTTCGTTTGGACAGCATTGTCAAGATCTTGCTGGGAGGCAGCCTGCTCCTCCGCCAGCGGCGCATACTTGTTCACGTTGAGTTGGGCTTGGAGTTGGGTGGCTTCCGCATTGGCGAGTTGCGCTTGAGCTTGTGCTAACTGGGCCTTGGCCTGATCGAGAGCGGCCTCAAAGGGACGCGGATCGATCTGAAAAAGCAGCTGGCCCTTTTTGACGAGGGAGCCTTCCACGTAGGCTTGCTTGAGAAGGTAGCCGGTCACCTGAGCCTTGACATCCGCATTCACCAGTCCATCCAGCGTGCCGATCCATTCCCCGTAAATCGGAATGTCCTTCTGCTCAACCTGAGCCACCTCCACGTCAACGGCGCCTGGCTTCCCAGCCTGCGCATTCTTTTCTCCGCACCCAATACAGAACAGCGAAACGCCTAATACGAGCAGTGCCGCCAAAAAGGAGCCAGGCATTGGACGTTGGAAGTGTGCCGATGTCATGCGGGAAGCCATGGCGAGCCTCTCTGTGTAGAGCTGGTCTTAAAGCCCTTTTCAGACCGTTTAGAATCAACAAATTAAACTGGTCAAAAAAAGGGTTTTGAAATTGCTTTTACCTAATTCTCTTTCAAGTGCGCCTCTTGTGGTGCACGCGCCCTGCCCTTTTACAAGGAGGTCTAAGAGCCGACGTAAAACACTGATAACGAGGAGCATACAAGTAAGGAGGAGGGCTGACCCACCCCGTAGAGTGGGGGTGTGCATGTCAACATTTTGACAGGGTGTCAGTCGCTTGGACCCTCGGGAGTAGCGCCGCTCTGCTACTCCTAAGACAAGGAAGGTTCGAGCAATGTTTGCTGGGTCGGATTGCTGGCATTCCCGCTGCGGCACGGAATTGTAGTTTCAAATTGAACCATTTCTCCGCTTTCGTTCCATCACGGGTATTCTGCCCCTGAGTAGAGCCAAAGGCCCTTAGTCGAACTCGATTCTTATCAATCACCTAGCCTAATGGACGCATTTGAACGTGGACACCCGCGTGCCCTTGTTCTCCAGGGGATTCTCGTGTTTCGCCTTCAGTACAAGAATCGAAATCTGCCCACCGCTCTGGGGCTGCGTTCCTCGGCCAGGTTGCGCCTGGTCGCGGCACTGTCTCTCCTATTGGCACCACTGCCCCTTCCGGCGCAAAACTCCACCGCCCCAGAATATCTTGCAAAGGCCAATTATCTGGCGAACTTTCCCAGCTTTGTGGAGTGGCCTCCCGAGGCATTGCCGTCTGGAAAAGCACCGTTTCTGATTTGCGTTTTCGGCGAGTTTGCCTTTGGTACTTCCCTGGCGGAAATGACCCGGGGCACGACGGTCCATGATCGCCGTCTTGAAATTCGCTGGATACACAAGCCGGAGGAATTGTCCTCGTGCCAGATTCTGTTCGTCAGCCGCTCGGAGCAGAAGAGATACAACCAGGCCTTGAA
>DATMMY010000184.1:0-12784 GCA_035569515.1 Candidatus Solibacter sp.
GTAGCTCGGCGTTCCAACCACCATGCCTGCCTGGGTCATGGAAGCGTCGCCCAGCTTGGCAATGCCGAAGTCGAGCACTTTAACCAGCCCGTCTGCCGTGAGCATCAGGTTGGCAGGCTTCAAATCGCGATGAACCACTCCGCGCTTGTGGGCGAATCCCACTGCATTACAGATCTGGTCAATATATGAGAGCAGAATGTTGAGCGGCGGGCGCTTACCTTCCGCCAGTGTCTGCCCGAGTGTTTCGCCCTCCACAAACTGCATGCTCAAGTAAACAAGGTCGCCTTCCTGCCCAACGTCGTAGATGGTGATGATGTTGGGATGGTCCAGGCTGCCTGCGGCTTTTGCCTCGCGCAGCAGGCGTTCCACCAATTCGTCCCGGTTCGGCGCGTTGTGATCAACCAGAATGGTCTTGAGGGCAACAGTCCGGTCGATCACCTTATCGTGCGCTTTATAGACGACGCCCATTGCGCCGCGTCCAAGTTCGGCATCAATCATGTAGCGGCTTTGCGTGATAACTGTCTTGCCCGCCTCAGCGATCTCCTGGCGCAAGCGCGTGTAGCTCGAAGCATCGGCCCACAGTAATTCGTACATGGGCTCGATCGCGCCGTTCTCGCCAGCGCGCCGTCTGGGACTGGCGCTGAACTCGAACCCGGCCGTGCCCTTTGCCAGCTTGCAGATTTCTTCGGTTACCAGGATTCGAGGGACGTCCGGCGGACCCTCTTCCCGGAAAAACGGTTTGGATTCCACCACCTCGGTGGGAGCGTCTTGCCCTGCGGGCTGCAACTTACGTGGAGCCAGCCAGCGATTGACGGCCACGTTGGCTACCACGCGGCCTGCGAATGGGCCCTGGTCAAATGTAAGGAGCGTCAACTGCAGCGATTTGGCTGCGGAAAGCGCGCGCACGGGGTTTTCGAAGTAGATCAGCAGCTTGTTCTGGCTGCCTTCAATGATCTTTCCCTCGTGCTCGCCTACAACTTTGCCGAACAGATTGGCGACCGCGCCTTCCGACCGCCAGACTAATTCGCGCAGCTTTCCCGGAGAACCTCCATACGTCCAAAGATCCACGCACATGGCCACGGTAATACCGGGATGCTCAGGCTCCTGGACGGATTGTTGGTTGTCACGCAGGGATTCCATGGCGGTTCATTGTGAACAAAGCGGTTCCACCCGGCAAGTGTAAACCCGAGGGAATCCTAAATGTAGTGCAGAGCTGGGCCCCTGACAACTGCAATCAATTGGGGAGACGATTCAACCCCACGGCAGCCTTTCTTTCCTGCCGTTCGGTTTCGCATGACGGGCTCTACTTGCGCTAGAGCAAATCATCCCATAGAGCGCGTTATCTCGTTCATTACTTTGGTGCTTACTAGCCCTACTGACCCTTGGCCCTTCCAGGAGATCCCTAAGAAATCTGGCCTTTCGTGATAAATCCTCTATTATGAAGGTTCGGCGGAATGGCAAGGGACCTCTCAGGCAAGAAACAGCCGGGCTGCGTAGGTCATCTGCTTGACGTCGTTCATTGCTTGACTTCAGTGGAAGGCTATTCTAACGTAAGCACGCCCCCGAAAAATCTTTGCTCCCCCTGATGATTTTGCGAGAATTCACAATGGCTCGATCGACCGCCTTTGGGACTCGGAAGAGTCTCCGCATTCCGTTTTTCCAAGTTCTGGCTGCGGCCTGCTGCCTTGGCCTAGTTGCGGTCCCTTTGCACGCAAAAGAAGCTTCTCCGGTCCTGGCCATCGCGGTCTTTGATGGTCCTAACGGCGCTGCCTACGTCCAGATCAACGGGTTGATGATCAACGGCAAGACCGAGCTGCGCGTCTGTGATGGCATTTCCAAGTTTGACAAGAAGACCTATGACAAGCTGCCGAAGGTTCAACTTCAGGGGGCCAATTCTCTTGAGCGCGGACAGGATGGAGTTCTGGTGCTGGCCAGCGCGTCGGGATCAGCCTGCGTTGTCCCCAGCGGCTTGAAGTTTGAGAAGAATGCGGAATTCACAAACGCTGAAGCCGCTGACCAAGCCATTCTTCAGGGGGCCGTAATCGGCGCATCAGCCAAACAGGCCAGCGAGCTTCCCCTGATGAAGCCGGGAGTCCGGTTGGTCTTTGTTCCTTCTCCGGACACGGAGCTGGCGGAGTATCTGCGCGCTGAGCGCACGCACACCGTGGCCGGATGGCGCGAGTTCCTGGTCCGCTATGACTCCTCTCCCCACACGGCTGAGGCGAAAAAAAACATGGCTGCGCTGTTTGAGGAAGCCGGAGAATCGGCTTTCGCCGACTATCAAAAATCCGTGGCTGCGCATCAGCCTGATTTAGCCCCACTGAAGCAGGCGCAAGGCCAGGCGGAGCAGGCCAGCCACGCTGTGGAAGGTTACCCTGCGGCACAAAAGCTTCTGGCGCTCATACATAGCGAGTTGGACAAGTTCACAGAATCGGACCGCGCCGAACTCCACGCGTATCGCAAGGCGCTAACTGAGCACACTGCAGGCCATGCGCACCTGGCTGCGGCAAAGAAACATAACGACCTGGTGGTTGATGCAAACCCGAAGTACAAACCGGCACTCGATCTCCAGACCGAGATATTCAACGAAACCCGCAAATTTGAAGCGGAGTTGCAAAACGCCGAGGCACTGCTGGCCTCCAAACGTTACGACGACGCATTGGCCGCGCTTGATTCCTATCGCGCGTTCGAGGCCGAGTCGCCGCGCATACAGGTCGTTGTAGCGGCCGTATACAACAGCCATTTCAATCGGGGACAGGAATTGAGCGGCCAGCAGGATTGGGAGAAAGCGGTCCCGGAGTTCCGCAAGGCAGCGGGTATTCGCAGCGACAATAAAGAAGCCGCGGCTGCCCTGAAGAACGCCGAAATTCAGTTGACCAGCACCCGCAACCGCCAGGCCGCCGATCGGGCCGTGCAGCAGAGCAAAGGCTACGCTGAAAACAACCAACCGATTGAGGCTTATGAAGTCCTGGCGGAACTGCCGGACGGGCCACGCGCTCTGGTTACCGGTGAAATGGATGCGCTCAAAGCGACCTATAGCGCTGCCGCAGTCCGGCGCGCCCAGAAATTGCAGGAGGTCCATCTGCCCATCCGCGGGCGCGCTGATGAAGATGCTGTCCGGGAGGCATACGGTCTGCTCGCCCGTGCCGGCTCGTTCGGCGACGATCCCGCCATCCGGCTCAAACTCGAGCTGCTCTCCGACAAGATCAGCGCCTACTATATGGACCAGGCCAAGCGCTACCTCGATAAGCCTATGGCTTCAGGCGTGGGGCTCGGCTGGCTCTATCTGGGCGAGGCCCAGCACTACAAGCCGAATCTTGAGTCGGTGAAAGACGAGATGACCCGGTATGCATCGGCGTATCAGTTGCGCGCCAAGCTCTCTGTGGGCGTGGTCTTTCGCGACCAGAGTTCGCGGCGCGAAAATGCCGGGTTTGCAGACCAACTGGCGGACGCCATCGCCACCGGCTTGGAGACCTCCGGGCTTGCCGTCAAGATCGTCCGTCAGGCCGCTGAAAATCCATCCAATGTGCAGCCTGGTTTCATGCTGGTGGGTGAAGTCCTGCAGCATCGCCTCATAAAAAATCCCACGCTTGAGACTCTTCCCTCGAAGTATCGCGTGGGCACGCGCGAGGTCAAGAATGAGGCTTGGGTGTCGGCAAATCGCGATTATGAAGCGGCCCAGCAGCAACTGACCACCGCCCAGCATGCGCTTACGGATGCCCAGGGGCGTGGCAAGAAGAAGGAAATAGCCACTGCAAGCGATGCCGTTGCTGCCGCGCAGAAGCTGGCCGATGAAAAACGCGCTAAGCGTGACGCCGTTGAGCCTACCCGGCCCCAGGACGTAGTAGAAACCTATAACTACACCAAGAAGACCATTGATCTCTCGGCTGTCATCGAGCTTGCATTCCGAGTTACGGACCAGGTTGGGAATCTGATCGAACCCGCCCCTTCCATCCAGGTGGATAACCATAAGACCTATGTCCTGGTTGAGAACGTAAAGCCGGAAGATACTGAAGGGGTCAAGCAACAGGGTGCCGCGCCTGACGATAACCAATTCGTTACCGATCTGGAAATACGGGCCAGGGACGTTCTGATCAAGTCAGTTCGCGAAAAGGTCTTGCACCTTCCCGAAAAGATTCTGGCGGAAGCCCGCAGAAGGTCTCAGCAGAACGACGCCGATGGGGCCGCGGAGCAGTACATCCTTTACCTGAACGCCGCTCCGGAAAGCCCGGCCGCCGACCGCGCCGAGGCAGTCGGATTCCTGCGTCAGCATTTCAACGTCGCTCCCGCTGCGACCGCCCAGGCTTCAACCCAGTCGCAACTTCGATAAGCAAGAATTTCGCCGCGAATTGACGCGAGTAAACGCGAATTAGAGCAGCTACGTTCTGCAGATGTAAGTTTTTCCCTTACGCCATAAGGCCTGTGCAGCGAGCACACATAAAAAGTGCTGACTGGCTGAATGCCGAGTGCTGACTGCTCTTCAGTAACTAACCGCCACCACTCTTGCTTGCGGAAGTTGCCGGTTCCAATCGGCGGTCACGTGTTCCAGCGTCAGACGAAATTCTCGTGTTTGGCCCGGTGCCAATGGCGCCTGCTCCAGAGAGCCGAAGTCCACATAGGGTTCCTTGAACAGCAGTACCATGACAGGGAGCAATTCCTGCTGTGACGTTTCACCCAGAGAGTTCTTGAAGACTAATTCGATGGTTGTGCCGGTTACTTTCTTGTCGCCCGTATTAGTGATTTTGCCTTCAATGTAGGTTACTGGGTTGCCGGCAAAGTTTTCGGCCACGGACATATGCCATTCAGAAGTCTGCAGTTTGGCCGCATATGGATCGGTCTTGTGGCCATTTGGGTTGGGGCTCTTATGATTGAAAAAGGTTACAGCCGCTATGACCAACGCCACGAAGGCAACTCCCATAGCCAGAGATATCCCAAACGTGTTGCCGTTCCTATCAGCCTCCGGCGCTGAAAATGGCGCGTTTTGAGACGGAGGATTTTTCTCGGCATCGCCCATGGATCTGATTCTAGAGCATTTTCAGCGTTGGTGTATTCTGCGCTCTCTCAACGAACAGCAATGCCACCGGGGCTAAAGCCAATACTGTTCAGTTAAGGTGGTTCAGAAACCTTTCTAGTTAATGGCGAAACGCAAGGTCCCTCCGATCTACCCGCACTGGCGCGCGGGTAGACCCTCGGGATGACGATCCCTTTTTTCTCGATCTTCCTTAACTGAACAGTATTGGGGCTAAAGCCCATTGTTTCTTGCGTCTTAACGCGGGCCTAAAGGGCCCGCTCTTCCACCATGGAGATTGGGATGAATGAAGTGTGTTTATTCCCCGGCAATCATCATGCCGTCAATCCGGATGGTAGGCGCAACCACAGCGCCGCGAAATTCCAGATCGCTGCCGATTTCCGTAATGTTGTTGAGCATCTGCTTGAGATTGCCGCCTACCGTGATCTCTTCCACCGGATAGGCGAATTCACCATTCTCAATCCAAATGCCGCTCGCTCCCCGGGAAAAGTCGCCGGTCACCAGGTTCACTCCAAAACCCAGAAGCTCAATTACGTAGAGGCCCTGCTTGATATCTGCGATGATCTCTTTTGGGCTGCGGGAGCCTTTCTGAAGAAAGAAGTTGCCCGTCCCTATGCCAGGATTTCCGGCAAGTCCGCGCGAAGCATTTCCAGTGGTTTGCAGTCCCAGCTTTCTCGCCGTGTAGGTATTGAGCAGATACGACTGAAGAATGCCCTTCTCGATCACCACAGTCCGCCTGCTGGGAATACCCTCTCCGTCAAAGGGGCTGCTGCCGAAACCGCCTGGAATGGTCCCGTCATCAATGATGGTCACATTTTCTCCGGCGATTTTCTCACCTAGTTTGCCTGCAAGAAACGAAGAGTGGCGATAGATGGCATCGCCGTTCACAGCTCCGGAGATATCGTCGATGATCGATCGTGAAACCTGCGGATCAAATACCAGCGGAACCTGAGCGGAGCCAATCTTGCGTGCTCCCAGGCGGCGTAGAACTCGACGCGCAGCTTCTTTTCCTACCGTCTCGGGCGATTCCAGTCTGCCAAGGCTGCGGGCGCTTGAATACCAGTAATCTCGCTGCATGGCTCCGTTCTCCGCTTGCGCGATAGGAGCCGCGTAGATAGAGCAAGAGGAGCGGCGGGAGGTGCCCACAAATCCCATCGAGTTCGCCAGCACCATGCTCCCCGTATTGGCGTCAAAGGAGCCACCCTCAGAGTTCTTGATTCGGGGATCAGCGCTGAGCGCCGCTGCTTCCGTGCGGCGTGCGTATTCAATTCGGTCTTCCGGCGGCAGGGAGTAAACGTCTTCGTGATACAGGCCAAGATCTCCGAGGGAGCCGAATTGCGGGGGATCCGGCAACCCCGCGTAGGAGTCTTCAGAGGTAATCTTCACCAGGGCCATGGCGCCGCTGATCATGCGGTCAATGCCATCCTGGCTGAAATCGCTGGAATACGTGCTGGCGGCACGGGTACCACTAAAGACACGCAATCCCAGGCCCCGCGATCCGGATTCCTTCAGGGTCTCCACCTGCCCCAGCCGGACTACTGTGGAAAATTCTTCTCCTTCGCGGGCAATGGATTCTGCGGCGGTAGCGCCGGCCTTCAGGGCGCGTGCAACCACGTCCACGGCGATATCGCGCAAGTCCGTTTTAATTTCTGGAAGAATCTCTGTATGAGTGGCCACAGTTTTATCTCGCGGTGTTCTTGAAGACTCTTATCGGGCCGTCCCGCCCACTGTCATGCTGTCAAGTTTGATAGTGGGAATGCCCACGCCTACCGGCACCGATTGTCCATCTTTTCCGCAAGTGCCCACGCCCTCATCCAGTTGCAGGTCGTTGCCGACCATAGAAACTTTCGTGAGCGCATCCGGGCCGTTGCCGATCAGGGAGCAATTCTTTACGGGTGCGGTGATCTCGCCATTTTCGATCAGGTAAGCCTCAGAGGTGGAAAAGACGAATTTTCCGTTGGTGATGTCCACCTGTCCGCCGCCAAAGTTCACGGCATAGAGGCCACGCTTAACCGAACGAATAATATCGGCTGGGGAGTCCTGTCCAGAAAGCATATAAGTGTTGGTCATGCGCGGCATGGGGATGTGCTCATAACTTTCCCGGCGGCCGTTGCCTGTATCGGGCGCGCCCGTCAGCTTGGAGGAGAGCTTGTCGCTCAAATAACCCTTCAGGATGCCTTTTTCAATCAGCACGGTCTCCCTGGTAGGCGAACCTTCGTCGTCCACATTGATGGAGCCACGGCGGGAGGGCAACGTGCCGTTATCTACAATGGTGCATTTTTCCGAAGCCACACGCTTTCCGATCAAGCCGCTGAAAGCAGACGTTCCTTTGCGATTGAAATCAGCCTCCAACCCATGGCCAATGGCTTCGTGTAGCAGGATACCTGGCCATCCCGGTCCCAACACGACCTCCATCTCGCCTGCTGGCGCTTCGCGCGCATCAAGCTGGATGATGGCCTGCCGTGCTGATTCCTTGGCAAAGTGCTCCGGTGTCTTTTCTGTCAGAAAGTACTCAATACCTACGCGTCCGCCGCCGCCGGCATTGCCGCGGGCAGAGTTCTCTCCGGATTTGGCGATGCAAATGACGTTGAACCGCGCCATGGGCTGTACGTCCGTAGCAAACGTACCGTCAGAGCCCACAACCAGAATTTGGCGAAGCTCGTCCGCATAGCTCCCGCGTACTTGCACAATGCGCGGATCATACGCCCGGGTCGCCTTGTCTGCCCGCATGACGAGGTCCAGCTTGGAAGCAACGTCAGCATCCACGGAAGGGGACGCTACCTGATAAAGCTGATGGACCTTGCTGTCTTTAAATCCGTGGATCGGCTCCCGTGCCGGACCGCGCGCGATCAGGGCCGCAGTACGTGCAGCACGCAGAATCTTGTCCGGAGAAAGGTCGTCGGTATAGGCATATCCAGTGCGATCGCCGGCCAGCACGCGCACGCCGCAACCCGCCGAGATGCCCTGAGAGGCGGACTTCACAATCGATTCATCAACGCTGATGGAGGTCGACGTAAGATACTCAAAATAAAGGTCAGCGTAGTCCCCTCCGGCGGAGAGTGCTTCAGCTAAATACTTCTGAAGATCGCCAGGGGTGATTCCGAACTTCTGGAAGAAAAGATTCTGGTTCTGGGTCATGGCTCCCTATTGGATGCGGCAAGTCTTTCGAAGGATCAAACTCAAGGTTCCATTGTCGCACTGGATGGCAATGAACGGCAATTTGTTGGGTATTACTTAAGAAAATACAATTGGGCCGGAACGCGTAATTTGCCTGAAAGCGGGAGCTCAGGATATCATTTGCCGCCCAGCTCCTGACTTCCTGATAAGGACTTCATTTTCAGCTTCTTACATGACCCCTGACCTGTTGGCCCGCTCCCTGGACGAGTTTCTCTCCGAATCTCGCGGCGGAGTCCTGATCGAAGAGGGGCAAATCATCTTTGACCTGAGTTCCGCCCGCTATTCGGTTTCCTCTGACCATGGCAAGTGCCTGCTCCACATGTGGTCGGACGAGCGAAATATCGTGCGCCAGGTGCTCGATTCGGAAGTGAAGAATGGCTCTCTCCGGTTGAGCGTCCGCAAGTTTGCGCAATCGCGTCCACACCAGCTGGAGATTCATCGCGCCCGCGAGTATCGCACGCCCACCGCAAGAAAGGCCGCGAGAAACTACTATGCGCGCCAGTTACAACGGCTCCTGGAACGGGAGTTCTCCGGCTCAACGGCGGAAAAGTTTTCTACCAGCATGGATCTGGAGCGCAGCTTCTCCCCGGTCTATACGCGAGGGTTGGTTCGACAGGGGCAGAAAGCATTTGCGGTACTGGGAGTTAACCGTCAGGAATCGCAGGCTTCCGTAGATGCCACCCTTACCTTTGGCCTGTTGTGGCTGGAGAGTTGCCGTGAACGTGAAGCCGGGCGGTCCTTTGTGGAAGGGTTAAGGCTATACGTTCCTCCAGACAAGTCAGCAACGCTGCAACTGCGCATGGCCCATTTGGACCGGCAAACCGCCAGGTTCCACCTTTATGAGTTGGACGAACACGAGGAGACAATTACCGAGAAAGCCTTTACCGGCTTTGGGAACCTTGAAAGCCGCTTGACCCCGTGTCCTGACGTGGCACAGGCGCAGGCGCGTTTTCAGCCTGCAATTTCAAAGATCCTCTCCCTGGCGCCGGAAGCTGAAGTCGCCGTTGTGTCGCCGGTTGAAATCTCGTTTCGGCTTTATGGTCTGGAGTTTGCTCGCGCCCGGCTGGTCAACCAACCGCGTTCTTTTGACCTGGGAGAGGAAATTGTCTTTGGTGTCGCTGGTTCCCAGCAGCTACTTACACCGGAAAAACAGACAGAGCTTTCAGGATTTGTCAGCCAACTGGTCGTGACACGCAGCGGCAGAGGAGACAAGCGCGATCCGCTCTATCGTGCCTACCCTGAGCGCTGGCTTGAGTCGCTGATGCTGAAAAATATTTCAGCCTTGGATTCGCAGCTCAATTCGGCTCTTGCCTATTCGCAGGTGCCTGCATTTTCTGCTTCGGACCGCTCCATGATTGATGTGCTCACCTGCACGCGGGAGGGAAGGCTGGCCGTTCTGGAACTCAAAGCCGATGAAGATATTCATCTTCCGCTGCAAGGCCTGGATTACTGGGCCCGCGTTCTCTGGCACCATCAGCGCCACGAGTTTCAGAAATACGGCTACTTTAATGGTGTATCGCTGTCGCAACAGTCCCCGTTATTATTTCTTGTCGCTCCTTCGTTGCGCGTACATCCGGCAGTAGATACGGTCCTGCGCTATTTTTCACCGGCAATCGAGTGGACCATGGCGTGCCTCGACGAGCGCTGGCGCGACGGCGTCCGGGTCGTCTACAGAAAAAGTTCTACAAGAGCCGAGGCTGGCTGACCGGGCAATCGCGGTGTTGATTTCTCTGATGGTTGTCTATACTTATTCTAAGGATACAACCACTTATGAGCATTCCTGTCACCGAAGAGAGCATCCAGCGGATCAGAAAATTTGTAGAGAAGTACTGCGCGAAATCAGGCACCTCGACCCATCCTGACCCCGAGGTCACCGAGGCCGTGGTCATGGGTTTGGCCAATAACCTCGATACCCTGGGCAAGCCCCTTTGCCCTTGCCGGTTCTATCCCAGCAAAGAGGAAGAGGCAAAACATCGCACATGGATCTGCGCCTGCGATGATATGCAGATCTACAAATATTGCCATTGCCTGCTCTTTGTGAACGAGCAAGGACTTCCGATTACCGAATACCTGCCTCCCGACCATGAAGGACGGGCAGCCTACGGCGTAGTGAAAGATCCAACGCCTGATAAGGGTCGCGCTCTGCGGAACAATGCAGAGCAACGGGAAAAAGAGCGAAAAGAGAGACCCTCTTGAGTCAAGCTAAGCAAGAAAGTCGGTAACCGATCCAATCGGAAGTGCTGCCGGGCCCGGCTTTGTCCAAATTCGCGTTCATTCGCGCAAATTCGTGGCTGGAAAACGTTAGGATTTCTATTTGTTTTTCCATACCGGCTTGCGTTTTTCGATCACCGCCCGCAGGCCTTCCTGAACGTCTTCCAGGTTCATCAGTTCATTCAGGTAAAGGTCCTGTGATTTCTTCATGGCGTCTTTCAGTGGAAGCCCTTGTGAACCGGCGATCACCCGTTTCGTGACCTCCAGCACAGGGCCGCTGAATTCAGAAATTCGGGCCAGCAGCGCGTCTACGGCGTTCTTCAACTCGGCTTCAGGGACTACTTTGTTCACAAAACCAAATTTCAGGGCGTCCTCGGCGGAAAGCGCCTCTCCGGTGAGAATCAGCTCATAGGTTTTCTTAGGGCCTATCAATGCGGGGAGCATGACTGCGGCGAAGGGAGGAAAAACACCCAGCTTGACCTCCGGCTGGGCAAACTTTGCTTTGGGAGTGGCCAGGACAACGTCTGCAAACCCTACCAACTCCGAGCCCGCGCCTATGGCGGGACCGTTCACCACCACGATGACCGGTTTAGAGATGTCCACCATGGCTTGAAAAACGCGGGTGAAGGCGTCCAGGGTTTGGAAGACCTTGTCCGGCCGCGAATCCTCCAGGGAGATGCCGGCGCAAAAGGTGGCCTGCGAAGACTGCATCAGAATGGCCTTGATCTCGGCCCGTCCATTCAGGCTCTCAATGGCCTCAGCCATCTCTTTCATCATGGGGACCGTCAACACATTGTGGGGCGGGTGATTCAGCGTAAGCCGCGCAATGACGGTGGAGGTGTTGAATTGAATGTATTTGTGGGCCGCGGAGAGCAATTGTGTCTCTCCAGTCCTGTTAGCTCCGGGCGTGGGCCTGGTCACCATAATCACCTCTTCTCGGGATAGCTGCGGAAGGCGTTCCCCCGATTATCCGATGAAAGCCAGCCGGAAACAAGTAACGGCGGTGCCTCCTGAGTGCCTCCTCGGAGCAAGCACTTAGCTCAATCGCTTTTTCGCGGGATTTTTACCCTTCAGCAATCAATTCCCTTTTCTCTTTCTGCGCTCTCCGCTTCTTCTCCGCGACCTCTGCGGTGAAGTATTGATTTCGCCTTTCTTCGGTGTTCCTTTGTGGCCTCTGGTGATCTTTATAGTTGTTCTGCCTGTCTTTGTGAACTGGGTTTTCCGAATCCGCGTGATCTGCGCAAATCAGGGACAAAAACGCATTTCTCCTGCTGACTTCCAGCCTCCGGCTTCGTAGAATGTGCTCATGAGAATTGCTCTGGGCGCAGATCACGCCGGATACGAGTTAAAAGAGAAGATCAAACAGCATCTTCAGGAACAGAAGATAGACCTGCATGATGAGGGCACAGCCTCCACCGAGTCCGTCGACTACCCGGATTTCGCCCGCCTGGTGGCTCACGATGTGAGCGAGCGCCGCGCCGATTTGGGAATTCTGGTGTGCGGGAGCGGTATCGGCATGGCCATCTCGGCCAACAAAGTTGCCGGCATTCGTGCCGCCAACGTAAGTACTGAGTACGAGGCCCAAATGAGCCGCGAGCACAACAACGCCAACGTGCTGGCCCTGGGAGCCCGCATCGTTAACGACGAGCAGGCCTTCAAAATCGTGGACAAATGGCTTTCCACAGAATTCGCCGGCGGTCGGCATGAACGCCGCGTGGAGAAGATTGCAGACATCGAAAAGCAGGAGCTGCGGGACGCCGCCGGCGTGGCAAGGAATTTGTGATGCACTGCTCCTGGCGGCAGGGTGAATTTGAGATCAGTACCGATCCTCACAGAATTGATCTTCATTTAGTCCATGGATTCCTTACAAAAAGCTATTGGGCCAATGGTGTTCCGCTGGAGGCGGTGGAACGTTCCATTCGAGGGTCAATTTGTTTTGGCATCTATGATCTTGCAAAACATGATCTTGCAAACCAAGGCGGCGAAAAACAAGTGGGCTTTGCCCGCGTGATCAGCGACCGGGCCACGTTTGCCTATCTGGCTGACGTCTTTGTGATTGAGGCATATCGCGGCCGGGGGCTCTCCAAATGGATGATGGCCTGCATCAAGAGCCACCCTGAGTTGCAGGGCTTGCGGCGATGGCTGCTGGCCACAGCCGATGCTCATGGCCTTTACGCGCAGTTTGGATTCACTCGCCTGAAAACACCCGAAAGGTGGATGGAAATTCACGACAGCGGAGTATATTCAAAAATATGAAACTCTCCATTTTCGTCCTATGTGCGTTGTTTCCGCTGATCGCGCAGGTTCCCGCCGAGCCGCCCCTGGTTTCCCGTCTGAAGACCACGCCGGTATCCAGCATTGAAGCGT
>DATMMY010000185.1:0-2633 GCA_035569515.1 Candidatus Solibacter sp.
CCCGTCTTTCACGAGCCCTTGGCCGCGGTCGTAATCCAGTTTGGCTTTTTCCAGGTTGGCCTGCTGCTGGATCAAATCCGCTCTTGCCGCCGTGAAGCTGGAATCTGCCACCTGCACGCCGGACTGATTCGAATTGATCGCTGCCGACTGCGCCTGTACATCCGCGTTGGCCTGCACGTTTTCCTGCAGCAGCAACCGGTCGCCCTTCTTGATGTGGTCGCCCTCTTTCACCAGAATTTCTGTAATCCGCCCAAAGCCTTGCGCGGTGATGTTGGTGTACGTTGTCGGCTTCACCTCGCCAGAGGCGGTCACCTGGGAGACCAGCGAGTCCACTTTCGTCACTTTCGCGGTCTGCACCGTCACTACGCCCTTATTCGCCTGGTTGATGCTGAACAACACGATCCCGCCCAGTACGGCCACGCCGCCAAGGCCCACCCCGACCTTTTGCCAAGTCTTCATGATGCTTTACCTTTCACTGTTCCGCTGCGAACCACTCGCGCGGAGGGACACTGCCGACTCGCAAATTTCTCGCTTGCCTACCACTAATACGGTTTAAGGAGCCCAAATGTTTCGTGGTTAGGCCGCGGTTCAAATCGCACTTCAGGCGGGGAAGCTCAACCTCGGATTGCTCGCTGTTACGCCTTCCTACCAGAGCCCTTCGTGCCCCTATTCTATTTTGAAGCCCAGCAAAAGAAAAGACTTGAGTGCGCTCTCCTGCTTGCGTGAGGGGCCGACCCCACCTTATCTGATTAGACGCCGGCACTTCTGTTTTGGTCGTTCCACCTTCAGCTCAAATTCCTGATACCCCGGCTCAAGGTCTGCCCCTGGAAAGAGCTGCGTTCGTCTATTTGCCCTGTCGCGGCGTATAATTTCCCCCGCGGCCCAAATTATTGAATGAGCATTCCCTCTCAATACGCGGACGAAAACCAATTGGCTGAGCCTTCGTTTGGCTTGGAGGCGTCGCCTTGCGAATGATTGGGTTTCTCCCCTCCTTTCGGTTTTCGCGCAACCCTGGACTCACGCTCGTGGCCTTCATCGGCGTTCTTTGCCTGGCAGTCGTGGTGGCTCAACTTGTCCTGGAAGACGACATCAGCACCCTGGTCATGGCCGGGTTGGTCTTTGTCGGCCTAGGCATTGTGGTTGCCATTCTCAATGATTGGCGCCGTGGCGTATATCTTCTGCTCGGGTGGGTTCTTTTTGAGGACCTGTTCCGCAAATACCTTGGCAACAACATGGCCGTTTTTTTTGCCAAGGATATTCTCGCGATTGTGCTGTACATCTCTTTCATCGCTGCCAGGCGTAATCGGCCGGTAAAAAGCTTCAGACCGCCTTTCCTTGTCCCCCTGCTGATATTCATCTGGTTCGGCGTCATCCAGATGTTCAATCCGAACTCCACCAGCATTTTCTACGGCCTTTTGGGAATGAAAGTTTATTTTCTCTATGTCCCCTTGATGTTTATTGGCTACGCGCTGATCGAATCGGAAGAGGACCTACAACGCTTTCTCACTTACAACACATGGCTTATCCTGGCTGTGGTTGGTCTGGGGATTGCGCAGTCGATTATCGGACCAAAATTTCTGAATCCGATCGTCCTCCAGGATGACATCCGGGAGTTGAGCACGTTATACAGGACATCTCCGATTACCGGCCTGACGGCATATCGCCCTACTTCCGTATTCGTCAGCCACGGCCGCTTCGCCAATTTCTTGATCGTTTGCTGGCTGAGTGCCCTCGGGTTTGCAGGGTACTTGTTGTTGCGAACCCGGCGCGGGCGCAATTTGGCGTTCATTTGCCTGGGGGTGATTGCCGTCGGCTCCCTCATGAGTGCCTCGCGTGGCGTTTTCATGTGGAATGCGGGGAATGCAATGGTCGTCACCGCCGGCTTCCTCTGGGGTGCTCCTTGGCGCCAGGGGGAGACTCGCCGTGTACTCCGCACTATCCAGCGTGCGCTTCTAGCTGTCGGGCTGGCACTGCTTGCCATGATGACTTACTTTCCTGACCAGGTCGCATCCCGCTTGGCGATCTATTCTGAAACGTTATCGCCCGATAGCCCCACAAGCGAACTTGCCTTCCGGGCCCGCGATTATCCGCTAAAGAATTTCATGATGGCCTTTGATCACCCCCATTGGGCGACAGGTTATGGCCTTGGCACATGTACGCTTGGCACCCAATACGTAGTGCGCATCATGCATGCTACGCGTATGGGAATCGGCGTTGAAAACGGATACGGCCAATTGGTTGTCGAACTCGGCATAGCAGGTCTGATCCTCTGGATTATCCTTAGCGTCGCCATTGCTCTCTCGGCATGGAAGATTGTCAGGCGTCTGCGGGGGACTCCCTGGTTTCCCCTCGGCTTCGTCATTTTTTGGTATGCCTTTACTCTGCTAATTCCCATGAGTTACATCGCATTTATCAACTATCAGGACTATGTAATGAACGCCTATCTTTGGCTCCTGTTGGGCATACTTTTCCGGTTGCCGGATCTTGCGCGCAAAACCGTGGAGCTGGACGCTGCCCCAATGCTCGCGGCCGAGCCCAGGCAGGCTTGAATTGCGCATCGCGGTCGTGTCGCCCTTCCTGGACCGTCAGCACGGCACGGAGCGGTGTATTGTCGAGCAGGTCGAGCATTTCCT
>DATMMY010000186.1:0-9498 GCA_035569515.1 Candidatus Solibacter sp.
TTCACCACGTCGGGGCGTGCTGATCTTCCAATCTCTGTTGAAAGCAAGGACCAGAATCAGTCGCTGCCGTGTCATTTCGGACAGACACAACTATCCTGCTGGAATGCCGGCCAAATGAAGTGCAATGCCAGTGCCATGTGAGGCGGGTACGTTACTTTCGGAACATCTCCCGCGTAAGTTGCTGAAAAAACAGACTCTTCTTCCAGACCTAGGCAAATCTCCCAGGGCGTGGATCACCGGGAACGCCATCTGTCTCATTTATGAGCGTCAGATAGAGGGGATTTCGTCTCAGCGTGAGACGAGAACGGTAGACAGGGTTTCACCCTATGGTTCTAGATCGCTAATTCTATTGACTCAAAATGAGATTCGAGAGTACCTTCAGAATCTCCCCCAACCGCTATCGAAGCCCGTATGACACCAGGAAACCGAGGGTCGGCGCCAAGTTCCGAGTGCTTGCATGAAGTCTTGGAAGCATGCGCGAACCTGCCGTTAAAGGCCGATGTCACGGCCCTGCGCGACTACGTGGTGGAAGCGGCCCAAAGAATCTTTCAGGCCTCCCTTACCGGAATTTTGGTAAGAGAGAATGACAGCTATGTTCTGGGTTCCCGGGTCGAAGCTTTGAAGCCCGAAGCTTCGAAGCCTGAAGCAGCCCTGGCCAGGGCGGTCGAGGAGGCTGTGGTCTGTCCCGAACTTGTCTCATGCGCCAGAACATGTGCGATTCAGGCCATCCATCAGCAGAAACTGCTGGATTTTCGTTTCTCACCCGAAAAATCAGAAGATAAGGACTATCACGGCCTGACCCAGTCGCTTCAGATCGGAGTGGCTCCGACAGCGCTGCTGATGGTGAGGAAGGCGCCGTTTTCGCCAAATGAGATTTCCGCCTTTCGCGTTCTGGGAAATATCGCCCGCCTGGCCTTGGACAATGTCGAGTTGGCCGGCCTCAACTCCGAACAACACAGAAAGCGCGCAGAAAGCCTGATCGAAATGGCATTGGAATTGGGATCTGCGCTGCGCCTTCCTGAGTTTGTAACCAACTTTACTGCCCGGGTGGCGGGCATGATGCATGCTGAGTGCGCCATTTTGGCGCTCGCCCAGGGCAGCAAACTTGAAAGTGTTGGTTTTTATGGACTCAAGCCGGAACGCAACCTGCAACGAAAGCTGAATGCCGCGTTTTCAGAGTATGCGGAAAAGTATCCTGAGTCGAAAATCAACAGCAGCGGTGTTCCCGCGCTGGGTAAAGAGCTGGCGGATTCCTTTGGGTGGCAAACCCTGACCCTGGTCCGGCTGGAAGGTACAGAAGGAGACCTGCTCGGCATTCTCTGTCTGGCAAACATCGGCAAAGAGCTCTTGCCGAATGACCTTCATCTGCTCAAAGCCCTGATCGGGCACGCTTCCGTGGCGCTGGAGAATGCCCGTCTGTTTACGCGGATCACCCAATCCAGCCGCCAATGGGCCGAGATTTTTGACTCCATCTCCGACTATATTGTTGTTCATGATGAGCAATGCCGCATCCTTCGGGTCAACCGCTCGCTCGCGGAGTTCATCGGTGTGCGGCCGGCCGAGTTGATCGGCCTCAGCATGCGTGCGCTGATTTCCATTGTCACCGATACCATCCAGCCCTGCCCCTTCTGCCGGGGTGAACATGATTCTGACGAGTATCTGCATCCCGTTCTCGAGCGTAGCTACCTGGTTTCCACATCGCGCGTCCATGGCGCACTGAATGAAGGTTTACAGACGGTCCATGTGCTCAAGGACATTACCGACCGTCGCGAAGCCGAGAGGCGTTACCGCGAGCTCTTTGACAATGTGCAGGAAGGCGTCTTCTTTTCCTCGGCGGAGGGCCGATTCATTGAGGTCAACGACGCCCTGGTCCGGATGCTTGGTTACCAGACCAGGGAAGAGCTTCTTAAGCTGGATGTCGCCACGCAGGTCTATGTCTCCCCGCAGCAAAGAGAAGAAATAGTGAGGCATCTGCATGAACACGACACGGTCCGAAATTTTGAGGTGACGCTGTGCCGCCGCGACGGCATGCTGATCCATGCGCTCGAAAATGCCTTCGTAGTGCGCGATCCCCAGGGAAAAATCATGCAATACCGGGGCGTGCTGCTGGATATCAGCGAGGTAAAGAATTTTCAGGCGCAGTTGCAGCGCGAACGCGACTTTACCAGCAAGATCCTCAACAACACCCAGACCATGATCATGGTGGCCGACACCGCCGGCTTGATCAGTTACGCCAACCGGCGTTGTTACGAGGCTGGCGGCTTTGACGACCAGGCGCTGGTGGGCAACCGCTTGGATAAGATCATCTCCCCGTCCCACAAAAAAGCGTTCGCAGAGGCCTTTGACGCCAGTCTGCAGGGAATGCAGGTGGACAACCTGGAGTTGATGATCGCTCGCGGCAATGGCTCGACAGGAAAATTTTCGATCAACCTGAGTCCCATGCGCGACGAGACCGGCGATGTCACGAGCGTGGTGGTGCTCATGACCGATATCACCGATGCGGCCATGATCCAGGCAAAGTTGATGCACACAGAAAAGATGGCGGCTGTGGGCCAGTTGGTTTCCGGCGTTGCCCATGAGGTGAATAATCCGCTGACCGCCATCATGGGTTTTTCCGATCTGCTCATGGAAAACCCGGAGATTCCCGAGAGCGCCAGAAAAGATCTCCGGGTGGTGCTGGAAGAGGCCCAGCGCACCAAGGAGATCGTGCAGAACCTGCTGAGTTTCGCCCGGCAAACGCCGTCGCAGCGTCAGCCCATACAGATCAACAAAGTGCTGCGCAAGACGATTGCGCTGCGTTCCTATGATTTCGCCAACCACGGAATCGAGGTCATTGAGCACTTCGATGAAGACCTACCCGAACTGGTAGCTGATTCGCATCAGTTCCAGCAGGTATTTCTCAATATTTTGAACAACGCCTACGATGCGGTGCGCAATACCGGGCGCCCGGGCCGGATTGAGATCCAGACCAGGAGCGCCGGCGATTGGGCGGAAATCATGTTTGCCGATAATGGCGAGGGCATCCGTTTTCCGGAACGCATCTTTGATCCTTTCTTTACTACTAAGGAAGTGGGGCAGGGCACTGGTTTAGGGCTCAGCATTTGTTATGGGATCGTTCGCGAACATGAGGGCGAGATCCTCTGCGCCAACAATATTGACAAGCCGGGTGCTTGTTTCAGCGTCCGTCTGCCGTTCAAGACCAGGCCCAGCGAAAAGTTGGCTGCGACCGTGGGGTCTAAGCATGGCGGGTAAACATGGGGTCTAAATTATGAAGGCCGCTGTCACAGGAAGCCTGCCCCGCCACCCGCTGTTGCTCATTGAAGATGAGCGCTCGGTCCTGAATTTTCTTCGCACTGCGTTGGAGCGCTACGGGTATGGATGCAAGACTGCCACATCAGCATTGGAAGGCATCACTCTGCTTGAGGGGGGACAGTTCATCGGCGTGATCTCCGACATGCGGACTCCCGGGGGCGCCACCGGGGCCGACGTACACGCCTGGATCGTGGCCAACCGCCCGGAACTCAAGGATAAAGTTCTGTTTATTACCGGCGATACTGTGAATGAAGAGACCATGAAGGCCTTGAATGACACCGGGGTTCCTTATATTGAAAAGCCCTTTCGGGTGCATCAATTGATCTCTACAGTAGAAAAAATTTTTGGAAGGGCGAAATGAGCGACGATCTTCGAGCACGGTTCCTGATTGTGGATGATCACCAGAGCATCCGTAAGTTATGCATGACAGTGGGTGCGTCCCTGGGTTTCCACTGCATGGAGGCGGATAGCGGCGAGTCGGCGCTTGCCTACCTTGAGACCGATTCCCCGGACATTATCCTGGCCGATCTGATGATGCCCAACATGAGCGGCATGGAATTCCTGCCTCGCGTAAAGCAGATGTTGCCTCGCACCGAGATTGCCATCATGACCGGACACGGCTCCATTGAGACCGCTGTGCAGGCCATGAGACTGGGCGCCTACGACTACATTACCAAGCCTTTTCGGATAGAAGAGCTCAAGCTGTTGCTGCAACGCATGGAAGAGAAGGTAAAGCTGGTGGCCGAAAACCAGTTCCTGCGCGAGCGGGTCAGCACAGAAATGGAGCTGAACGGGATCGTAGGTTCGTCGTCAAAGATTCAGGACGTCCTGCGCATGGTGGCCCGTCTAAAAGATACGCGCACGCCGGTGCTGATTACGGGGGAGAGTGGAACAGGGAAGGAACTGGTGGCCCGGGCAATTCATTATCGCGGATCATTCGCCAAGCGGCCCTTTGTGGCGGTGGACTGCGGCTCGCTGGTGCCGACTTTGATTGAGAGTGAGCTGTTCGGCTATGAAAAAGGCGCATTTACCGGGGCCAATCGTTCCAAAGAGGGCCTTTTTCAATCTGCCAATTCAGGCACCATCTTTCTGGATGAAATCGGCGAGCTTCCACAGGAGATGCAGGCCAAGTTGCTCCGCGTCCTGCAGGAGAAAGAGGTGCGCCCGGTCGGCAGCAATCAAAAGATCAAGGTGGATGTGCGCGTGATCGCCGCCACCAACCGCGACCTGGAGGCGGCCTATAAAGAAGGAACATTCCGCAAAGATCTTTACTTCAGGCTGAATGTGGTTACGCTGCATCTGCCGGCGTTACGAGAGAGAAAGTCCGACATTCCCACATTGGTACATTACTTCCTAGACAAATTTGCTCCCGGCAAGATGATAACCATCTCCGCAGCCGCCATGAAGTGCATGCTTCAATACGAGTGGCCGGGCAACGTCCGTGAGCTGGAAAACGCAATCGAGCGGGCCGTGGCGCTGGGCAGCCAAGACACGCTCGAAGTCCATGACCTGCCGCCTGCGATTGTAGACGGCCAGGACCCTCAACTCACGCTGGAGTCCCTTCCACTTCCGGTCAAATCAGCAGTCCCCAATACCGACCTGGAGCAACTCGAGCGAGTCACGATTCAGAGAGTCTTTGAACAGGTAAGAGGAGACAAAGCCCTGGCTGGAAAAATGCTGGGAATCAGCCGCGCCACACTCTACCGCAAGCTCAAAAGATACAACATCGGCTTCACCAACGAGGCCTCTGCGGCTTCGTGAGAATGATTGCTTCCAAGAATGCCGCATCAAAGCACGTGAGGTGTTAAGCCATTCTTCCTAATTTTGTCATCCTGAGCAACAGACTCGCGGTGGCGAGTTAAGAGCAGATGAACTGATGGTGAGGGGTAGCGCATTCTATTAATGAGTGTCATCCCGAGCGTAGCGCCGCGAAGAAGTCGGGCACAACGCATCTGAAAGGCGCGGAGAGAGGGACCCCGACCACGCTTTGGACTTAAATGCAGATCCAAGGCGTTCTACCCAAATCCCTGAGGCGTTGCCCCAATACACGGCTTTAAAGGTCCATTAATTCTACTGCACTTGAAAGCTTGTTCATTAGGAGGCGCGTATTTTGCGCCGAAGGATGTATTACGCTCGTTGCCGCCGCGATGTTTGTCGGCCCCACAGTTTTTAAAGGGCCACTAAAGGAACCCTCAGGCATCGCGCATCAGCCGTTCTTCCGTACAACCCAGGTAGTCATGCAACGTTGATTTTGAACGACGGTCGTCTTCAACGGATCGATCAACTGCCCGCCCAACTCTGTTGTGAGCTTGATCAGAAGAGCTTCATCCACCAGATAACGCTCCGAACCATCCGGTAACAGGAAGCGACGCCCTGCGATTCTCTTGACTTGATGTTCCATTCCAATTGAAGAGGCGAGACGGCTGAACAAGAGGCCATTCGGTTTCAGTGCTTGCCAGGCGCCGTGGAGCATGTCTCGAAAATGATTGTCGTCGCGCGCAAAGTGAAGGACAGCGCTACAGATCACCAGGCCTGCGAAGGCCTTTGGGAAGGACATTTCTTCGAGGGCTTCTACGCGAAAATTCCCTTCAGGCAAGCCTGGTGCCAGGGATGCAGCGAGACGTCGCATGCTCTCAATGGCCTGCGTGTCCGAGTCAGCGCCAAACACCTCATATCCCTCTCGCAAGAAATAGACAAGATTACGGCCAAAACCACACCCGCCATCAAAGACCACCATCCCAGGCGTGACGCGGCCTCGGAGAAGTTGGTCAAACAGATAGATGTCAATCTGGCCGAACTGTTCTCGAAGTTGGGACATGGGCCTCCTCGGATGGCGCTTATATCAATATTTTCAATGCAGTCGAACAGTTGACCATTATAGATGACTATAGTATAAATGGATTACCATGCAGGAAATTTCGATCTCCGAATTCAAAGCAAAATGTCTTGCTCTGCTTGAGGAAGTGAACAAAACCAAACAGCCCCTCCGGATAACCCGCCGAGGGAAACCGGTGGCTGAGGTTGTTCCCGTTTCTCCATCGCGAAAGCGACGCAGGCTAGGTTTCATGGCAGGGACGGTAAAAATTCTTGGCGATATCGTCTCGCCAGTCATTGATCTGGACCAGTTGGAGGCGTATCGCGATTGAAATTGCTCTTAGATACTCATATTTGGATATGGATGGTGGAGGAACCTAAACGCCTCGTCCGTCGCGTCCAGCAGGAGCTTCAAAATGAAGAGAACCAGTTATGGTTGTCGCCAGTCAGTACTTGGGAAGTGCTCCTGCTTCACTCCAAGCGCAAAATTCAATTGCAGATAGAGGCAGCAGATTGGATAGCACGCGCCACCCAAGATTTCCGGGAGGCCCCTCTTACCCACGAGATCGTAGTTGTCTCCCAGCAGCTAGCATTGCCTCATGCCGACCCGGCAGACCGTTTTCTTGCCGGCACGGCCAAAGTGCTGGGTTTGACTCTGTTGACCGCTGATGCGCACCTGTTGGGACTGGGCGAGATAGCCACTCTAGCAAACCGCTAGTGGTACTGGCGCTCGGTTTCGTGCCCCCTGATCTTAATTAGGTTTTCTCCGCGCCTCCGCGCCTCCGCGGTGAAACCGATTCTTGATTTTTCTCTGCGTCTCCGTGTCTCCGTGGCGGGTTTTGCCGTGGTGCGTTATCGAGCCTCAAGGGCAATTCCCACTGCGAACACCCAGGCGAGCTTGTAGTTGCCTGCGGTAACGCCGGCTCAACCGCAATCTGGTTCCATTCTCAAGCAGTACTTCGTATTCGCCATCTGCGTTAAGCTCCAGACGCCGGACCCGGTCAAGGTTAACGATGGCGGAACGGTGGATACGGCAAAAGACGGTTTCGTTTAGCTCCTGTTCGAGTTCTGTCATACTGCGGCGCAACAAGTGGTTTTTCGCACCGACGTGCAGGCACGCATAGTAGTCCGCAGCCTCAATCCAATCGATCTCTGAGATTTTCAAAAACGAGATCTGCCCAGCGCTCTTGATGGCCAGGCGCTCCATTTTTTTCGGCAGTTTATTGTCCTTGCCATATGCGATCTTTTCCTTGGCGCGCCCCAACGCCCGGTCAAATCGGGCGTTGTCGAATGGCTTCAACAGATAATCGAGCGCTCCGGCCTCGAAAGCCTTGAGCGCGTACTGATCGTAAGCCGTGACAAAAACAATGGCGGGAGGCACATTTCCACCCAGCAGTTCGAGCACGTCAAAACCGTCGCACTCCGGCATCTGAACGTCCAGGAAAACCAGGTCCGGCTTCCTCTTGCGAATCTCTGTGACTGCCTCCATTCCGGACCCGCATTCGCCGATGATCTCAATCTCCGGATCAAGCCGTAACAGCACGGTAAGGTTGCTGCGGGCCAGGGGTTCATCGTCCACGACCATCGCGCGTATCTTTGTGGAGCGTTCTTCTGTACGCAAGAATCACGCCTCCCGGAACGGCGGAGAAACGAACGGCGGAGAAACGAACGGCACAGAAACCGACGCTTCCACACCGCTGGCATTTTGGTTGCGCAGGCTTAACTTAAACGAGTCTCCGTACAGGCTTTGCAGCCGAGTCCGTACATTAGATATTCCTATCCCGGAGTGGGTCTTCTCCCAGTCCGCAGGCAGAGTGGGACCGTCGTTGTAAACGCTGAGAGTGAGCATGCCGTTGGCGTGGCACGCGCTAATCCGAATCGCGCCTCCCTGCGCCCGCTTCGCAATGCCATGCTTGACTGCGTTTTCGACCATGGGTTGCAGGATCAGGCTGGGAACCTGAGCTGGAAACAGTTCCTTGGGAACGTCCACACTCAACTGAAGACGCTCCGCAAACCGTACCTTCTGAATGTCCAGGTACTTTTGCAGAAACTCCATTTCTTCGCCCAGTTGCGATTGTTGTCTGTTGGAGTTATCCAGGGCCCGCCGCAGCAAATCGCTGAGCCCGGCAATCATGTTCACGGCAGCATCATTTCTGCGCTCCCGCACCAGTCCGGCGATCGCATTGAGCGTATTGAACAGGAAGTGCGGCTCGATTTGCCGCCGGAGAGCATCGAGTTGCGCCTTGGAGAGCTGCTCATTGAGACGCGCCGTCTCGGTTTGCTGAACAGCTAATCGCTCTCTGGAATCCAGGATGTAGCTGACCACCAGAATGAAGGCATACAGAATCAGGAACGAGAGGAGCCCGTGGTAGAACTTGCCGAACCACAGCGGAGCGAATGGGCCTGGAGTCTTCGATTGTGCCCAGGGATTTAACAGCATTTCCAGCCACGCATCCCACGCAGCATAGACCACGCCGATACTGGCGCAGGCAACGAGGTGCGTGAGCCACGTGGAGAAGGGTTTCAATTGCACCGGAGGGTATTGACGGCCCAGGCGTAGCACCAGTGGCGTCGCCAATGCCCAGGGCAGCCAGGAAAGGAGCAGTGTCACAAAGAGTTGGACCCAGTTGTGCTGCATGCCTTCCGCACGCATGGAGAACACCGTCTGAGTCGCATCGAACAGTCCCACGCCAAACCAGATCAATGCAATCCACCACCATCGTGGCGCCTGCGGGCGTCTGTGGGTCGCGTCCATAGGAGAATCGTATTCCATTGCTCTGCTGAAGTGGTTAAAAATGCAGCGAATCGCCTAAGCGGTGCAGTAACCGGCCTGGCCGTCCAAAGCGCCTGGTGCGATACTACCCGCATGATAACCAAGATCAAAGTCGCGCTGCTCACTGGGATGGTTCTATTTACCTTGGCCGCCTTCCGCCAAAACGCGACAGCGCCGAGTCCCGGATCGGAATATGCCCCGGCATATACAAACGACAAGCAGCTAAAGTTGCCCGAGCACTATCGCGAGTGGGTATACCTGACCTCGGGATTTGACATGAGTTACAACCCGCCTGCAAAGATGGCCGGCCACCACCACATGTTCGACAATGTTTTTGTAAATCCCGAAGCATACAAGGCATTTGTGGAAACAGGCGCCTGGCCCGACAAGACAACGCTCGTGCTCGAAGTCAGAGGAGCCGAGGGTAAGGGATCGATTAACCAGCAAGGCAATTATCAGGGCACGGACGTCATGGGGTTAGAGGTGCACGTGAAAGACGAAGCACGCTTTCCCGGCAAGTGGGCTTTCTTCGGCTTTGATGAAGGCAAGACCGGCAAAATGTTTCCGTTCTCCGCCGATTGCTACACATGCCACGCCGC
>DATMMY010000187.1:0-9094 GCA_035569515.1 Candidatus Solibacter sp.
CGTGACGTGGCCGGTAATGGTGCCTTTACGCTCCTGTGCTTGCCCGGGAACCAGCCATAGCACGTTGATGAACGATAGCAATAGGATGAGTGAAGACCAGGACTTTCGCATACACAACCTCCAATTGAGGCTTCGACTGACTTGGGAAACTGGGCTGTGTTGATTCCGAAAAAGTCCGACAATCGATAGCCCGGCACCCAAGCTCGCCATGAAGCCTTCATGACGCGGGGGGATATAAGGAACCGGGAATCGTAACCAGCGGATATGACAGTGCCATAAAGATCTTGTTAACACGAAGTTAAATAAGGTTAAGTAATGTCTAGCGGCTGTGGATTCTGTGGATAAACGTGCGTGATTTGGATGGTCAGCGAGTTTCAGGATTTTAAGGCGGGTTCAGAGTGAGTGTAGTCCGCCAGCTTTGTACACCAGGGCTAAAGCTAAACGCTATAGATATCCGCTGATCCAATTTACCCCGTAATGTTGCTGTCGCAGCTCAATTCTGGCACTATGCGAAAGACGGATCAAAAGCGCAGGTTCTGAAGTTCGCTCGCCGGAGTATTGATACTTGAAATGACCAAGGCGAAGGCTGGCGTCCGTTGGCAGGAATAACCCCAGGGTTACCGCAAAAAGCTCTTTGACAACTGAATAATTCGGGACCAATCGCCTTCTGGAAGATGCACAGCCTGGCCACGCTGCATAAGCGTGTGTCAGCCCTCTTAGCCAGACGCCAACGTAGCAAATCTCCAGGTTGGCACAAATTCTAAGAGAACGCTGCCGCTTATTTGGCTAATTGCTAATTGCCATTTGCTAATTGCTTGGATGTAGCGGGTTGTAGCGGCCTGTAGCGGCTCAAAAGTGCGCAATTTCTAAAAGCAATTTATGGCCGTAACTGGCAGAAAATAAATCGCTTCTTGGCCAGCGGAACAAAAAATGTAGCGGTGTAGCGGGTGTAGCGGCAATCTTTGGCATCGGCGGCGTAGCCGGAACATCAAGCCGTCATGACCCTGATTGCAGGACGTCAGAAATCGATTTCAAGGCGTCAGAACCGTAGCTCAGGGCGTCAGAATAAGCCTTCAGGGCGTCAGGAATGAGCCTCAAGGCGTCAGGAAAAACAGCTCGTAACTCATAACTCCAATGTTTTCAACGCACCTTCTCAAATGTCCCGGCTTGGGACAGTTTTCTTCAGGGTGCATAAGAATCTGTAACTTACAAAATTACCAGATTCATCCCGATCCATTTCTGCTTTCTCGAATCAGTTGGGAGTAGAGATGCGCGCTGGGCCGCAAGGTGCGTACCTGGGTCTCAGGATTGAGTTCGACCAGTCCAAAGCGGAGATGCCAGCCTTCGTTCCACTCGAAGTTGTCGGTAAGGCTCCAGTGAAAGTAGCCTCGCAGGTCCAGGCCCTCTGCGAGCATTGCCTCCACTTGATCAAGCACAGACTCAATCAGCCACGGACGAATTCGATCGGCCCGGTCTGGAACTCCGTTTTCAAGTATGTAGATGGGCTTGTTGAACTTAGAGAATCGCTTTACGGCCCGGCGCAGGCCTTTCGGATAGGCTTCTCCGTAGGGAATCTCAATGCAACTGTCCCCTTGCGGTTTATGCGGAGGCACGGTCAGGTTGCAAAACAGGGTCTTGGGGCGCGTCAGATCGAATCCTGCTCGCAGGCGGATGTAATAGTTGATTCCTATGTAATCGCAGGTGCCAATGACCTCCGGCATCCGTCTGCCAGTAAGGTGCAGGGGAAATGGAGGAGTGCCGTTCTTGATTGCGTCGGCGAAATTGCCGTTGAAGTGGAAGTCAATCATGGAGCAGAGCCAGCGGTCCAGGAATGACTTTTTCCGTCGAGGCTTGAAAACCACATAGTGCTGGGCCCAGCCCACGTTGGCATCCGCCTGAATCTCATGAATGGCGCGATAGGCGGCAGCGTGCGCCCGGCAAAGGTTCTCTGTCACGCGCGCCGCCAGGAGGAATCGGCCCTTTTTGCCGGGGGGGAATTCGCCCAGGCAATACCCCAGCGCGGTATAAACGTTGGGTTCGTTGAAGGTGATCCAGTCGGAGCACAGGTCTCCCAGGGCAGTGACAACGTTGCGGACAAAACGCTCGAAAAGCTGGATGGATTCCGAAGCGGCAAACCCTTGCTTCGCTTCCAGCCACAGCGGGTTGGTAAAGTGATGGAGGGTTACAAAGGGGCGTATTCCCCGTTCCCGCAAGGCCAGAAGCATCCCGCGATAACGCTTGAGCGCCTCCTCGTCCCAAACGCCTTCGGAGGGCTCAACCCTGCTCCACTCCACGGAAAGGCGCAGCGCGTTGACACCCAACGACTGGGCCAGATCAAAATCTACCTCGGCGTTTTTCCACCAGTCGCAGGCCAGTCCAACGTAGTCGCCTGATCGGATGCGCCCCAGCTTTTCCCAGGCCGACCATTGGTTATTGGAATTGTCGCCCTCCACCTGATGGGCAGAGGTAGAGACGCCCCAGAGAAAATTTACGGGGAAAGCGCGATGATTTGTTCCACCCGGCCTCTTATCCATTTATCCGTGGACCAAGAGGAAATTATACCTTCTGATGCCAATATCCTTGATCATGTAAAAAGTACTTATCGTTCCAGCTATTCACCAGTACCTTCAGGAACAGGCCCATGATCTTGAGGTGGCCGGCGGCCTTGAAGCGGCGGTTGGTGGTGTGGATACAGCCGGAGACAACTCCAAATTTCCAGCCCGAAAGTTTCTTGGTGAGGAGATAGTCCTCAGCATAGAGCGCGCCCTCATGGAAGCCGCCGAGCTGATCAAACCTGTTCTTTTCGAAGAGCATGAACATGCCGGTGCTGAAAGGCTTGACCATCACGGAGCCATATTGGGCAAGATTATTTCCGATGTATAGGATGTGGTCGGCCAGAGATCCTTTGGGACACCAGATGTTGGTGGTGATGCACTCTAGCTTCCTTCGTTCAGCGAGTTCCACGGCGCGCCGGATCAGCGTCGGGTCCTGTAGCTCCATGTCCGCATCAATGAAAAGCACATAAGGCGTAGTTGCTCTGCGCGCCCCTGCGTTGCGGCCTATGGAGGGCAGACCGCCCGGAATCACCTCAATATCGAGCCTGTCCGAAAACGCCATGGCCAGTTCGGGTGTACCGTCTGTGGAGCCGGCATCAGCAACGAACACTTTGGTACGCGGCATGGACGGGTAGTCCTGTCTGCACAGCGACTCCAGCAGGCTCGGCAACAGTTTCGACTCGTTCTTGGCCGGAATTACGATCGTCAATTTGCTCGGATTCGAATTCATGGATGGAGACCCCTTCCTGGTTGATAGTGATATAAGTGCAACGCAAATCAACCCACGCGCCTGAGTTGTAATACTCAACGCCCTCGCTCGTTATGTTCATCGGGACATGCGTGTGTCCACAAAAAATGCGCTCAGCTTTGCCTTTTTTTGCGTAGCTGAGCGCGCCATGCGCTACCTGTGTTGATAATCTCAACCATCGGGTATTAAGACGGTCGAGGTAGCGGGCAAACCGTTTACTTTTAAAATCGATCTTCTGCAGGTTCAGGTAGATCCATTGCCCGATCCTGCTGAGGAAAAGGTTCTTGACCGCAAAGCTGTCAAACTGATGTCCGTGAACGGCCAGATGATGTTTCCCCGCAAAGTCCCACGCATATTGCTGGTAGACCGGCACCCCGACCAGGTGCGACATCACTTCCGACAGGCCGTGGTCATGATTGCCTTCCACCCAGACAACTTCGGTTCCGTGGCGCGGGTTGGAGAGCTTTCGGATATACCCTAAAAACTTCCAATGCTCTTTGGTGAGCCGGCGAAAATTCAGGTCGCTGAAAATATCGCCCAGCAGAATAAGGCGATTGAACCTGACCGATTGCAAAAGGTGGAGCGCATCTTTCGCCCGGCTGACCTCCGACCCCAGATGCAAGTCGGAGATGATCAGAGTGTCTATGGAGGTCTCCCTCATGCACTACTTTTGTAGCAGTTGTAGATTGACGGAAGATGAAGGCAGTATTAATTAAAGATGAAGACAGTGTTAATTCTAGGTTAAAGAAAGTAGCAATTGGGCTGTGCTGATTCTGCTGAGGGGTTTTTAAGTCCGCTATGGGCGGCGGCAACGAGAATTTAGTTCCGCCGCCCGAAACAACGGATTGGCTCAACCCCAGACTGAGGGAGGAACAATGATGTGTCCGGTCGGCACAAGCGTGTTTACCGAGACATGCGGCCAGGTGAGGCCATTGAAATTCAGAAAGACCGTTTGGGTGTACTGAATCTGGTTGAAATGGACTGTAATTTCGCGCGGCTCCTTCAGCTCAGCCGGTGGTGTGACGGAGAATAGGGCCGCGCGCTGCCCAGGAGCGCTGGGTTTGGCGCTGAGCACGTGAGGTGGGTGGCCTGGCTTGAAGGGAGGTACGTGAATCACCTCTTCAACGGTTTCAATCCAGAAAATCGCCGTCATCTGCACGGCGTTGGCGTTCGGCGCAGTAGCTCCGGCCTGACCCATCAAGAAGGCGATGTTGTCAGTTCCGCCCCCGAAGGGCACGGGAGGCGCCTGGGTATTAATGATGATGGCCGTCGTCTTGATGATCTTTTGTTTGCTGATGTGATCGCGCAGCAACTGATTGGGATCGTCCAAAATGGCTTGTGTGATGGTGCCGGCGGCGATGAAGCTGGTTAAGTCTTGTGGAATCCTCGCCGTTTTTTGGTCGCTGGCGGTTTGGCTGGGGAACTTGATTTTGTTCGCCGGGTTTCCGACTTGGAATGGTGTGATGTCAACCCGGTCTATTTTTGGCGGCCCGGCGATGGTAACAAAGTTGCCTTGAGCCTCGATCGTAGTCCCGTGCGGGATCGACGCCATGCGCGTGACCGTCTCCCCCAATGGTGGTACGGTCGTCGCCGGCACATGAATCCAGATTCCGGGCTCGAAGTGGATACCGACGCTTTCGCCGTGGATTGTAATATCGTTGACCTTCTGCACATAAGGCACTCCATTGAGAAAAATGTCTCCCTGGGGGTTCGTGCCCCGATTTGGAACCGCACCGAGGGGCGATGAAAAGGACAGAGTCTCAGAGGTGAGGTTCAGTTCCAGAATGTTGTCGCTGGTAACTGGAACGGGTAGCGGCGTTGGCGTCACCGTGTTGTCTGGACGGAAGATGGTGTTGAAGCCCTGACCGGCCCAATCTCCAACAAAGGCGGCGAGTGGTCCAAGGGGCGCAGGCGGTGGAGGTGGAGGAACGACCTTATGATCCGGGCGGACAAACGCGAATCTGAAGTCAGCAGTCATATCAGTGGATATTTTGGGTTTTGAATCGCTCATTCGTAATTCTTCTTTCTCAGTGGATTTTAGAGACACTTAAAGTTGGGTGGTTGGGTTGGGCTTATATGGAGCCGGAGACTCTATTTTGGGTTTATGGGGTACAGTTCAGTAATATACATTGACTTGTTCATTTCCAATAACGGAACCGCCATATAATTTCCAAAACGGGAAACCTAAATTACTCTTAAACTCCAAAAGCCCGTTGCTGAAGGAAGAAAAAAATGATGGGTCGCAGTTCAGGGAGTTGTAAATCACACACGCGGGCTTAACACTGCTTAACGTAGCTGCATCGCAGGGTTAGCTGGTCTCTGACGCAAAAATAGGTTGGCGGATTGGGTTTTACAAATCGACAGCCCCTGCTTTTCGATCACCCGATCTTCGGATCACCCGATACTTCCCATCCCGCTCATGAAGGAAAGATGCATCTTCACGGTCGGCCATTCGCTTGCGATTATGCTGTATACGCAGGTATCGCGAAGGGTTCCGTTGGGCATGATCTGGTGGCTGCGCAATACGCCGTCCAGCTTGGCGCCCAGTCGCTCAATCGCGTGGCGGCTTTTGTGGTTGAAAAAGTGGGTGCGGAACTCCACCGCAATGCAATTCATCGACTCGAATGCCCGGGTGAGCAACAGCAGCTTGCACTCTGTATTGACCGCAGTGCGCTGCATGCTCCTGCGATACCAGGTACCGCCAATTTCCACCCGGCGGTTGAGGTTATCCACATTCATATAGGTTGTCATGCCCACGGCTTTACCTGTGGCCGGATCCAGGACAGCAAACGGCAGCATCGTCTCTTTGGCTTGAAGACCGAGCCGCCGGTCAATCTCCGCCTTCATTGCGGCAGGCTCTGGAACGACCGTGTACCAGAGCCTCCACAATTCACCGTCTTTTACAGCCTCGACCAGGGCGTCGTGGTGATGGTGCGAGAGCGGTTCCAGGATGGCATGTCTACCAACCAGGGTAGCGGGTTCAAGCCACGTCATCGCGAACTCCCACAGGAAAGGTGTTGTTTCTTTCTGTTCCCGCCACGCGCCTTCCTTACCAGTTCTTTCGCATCAGTCTGCCCAGGCCAGGTAGCCCGGCATGATCAGATTCATGATGGGAACGACCACCATGATGCCCCACCAATCTGGCTTGCCGCGAGCTTTGGCGATTTCCATCCAGACAATGACCGCGACGACAATGTTCGCCAAAGGAATAAGAAATAGGATGATCCACCACAAAGGCTTTTTAGCAATGTTCAGCATGAGAATAATGTTCGCAATGGGGATCCAGGCAAGCCATGGATTCTCCGCGTTGGTCTTAGTGGCGATCGTTTGCAGGGCCAAAGAGTGATAGACGTAGAACGCCAGCCCAGCCACGAAGATGAACAGGATGAACGGCGCGGCCAGCGCGAAGGCGCGCGCCGCGTCCTCATTACTCTGGGCCAAAGCCGCGATACCGGGAACCAGCACGATACAGAGCGCGAAAAGCCAACCAAACCACGACCAAAGACCTGCTTGTTTTTTCATTGAAGTCCCCCTTTTCAAATTTTTGATTTGAGTTGCGGCAGCCTGGTGCGATGCAAGAACATCCCTTGGAGCTGAAAAGTTGCAGCTTGCCGCGAGCTACAGCTATATGTCTGGAATGTGAAATATGTGCAGTCTAGCGCTTCCCCCTGCCTGTGCCAAGTGGAAAGTTGGCTACCCCTGAAGACTAGACACTTCAAAATGTTCAAGCACTTTCGAGACATGCAGGGAAAGCGGCAGGATGGGCGCACGGCGCGAAGGCGCAGAACCAGCCGTCCTGTCAGGGAATAACGATAGCAGCCCTGATCTGGCTGCGGCTATGCTGGACTGCGGTCAGCGCCAGCACCTCGCCGAGATCTTCAATCCGCAACGGTTTACTGAGGTAGTTGTCCATGCCGGCTGCCAGGCAGCGCTCGCGATCTCCCTGCATGGCGTCGGCAGTGACGGCGATGATCACCGGTTGCTGGGACTGGGGAAATCGCTCCCGGACAATCCGCGCAGCTTCCATTCCATCCATTTCGGGCATATGTAAATCCATGAGCACGACATCGTAGCGCTGGCGTGAGAGGGCGTCGAGCACCTCCAATCCGTTGGCAGCCAAGTCAGGGGAGTAGCCCAGGCGGCCCAGAATGTGCTGTGCGACCTTCTGATTGATCAGGTTGTCCTCAGCCAGCAGGATGCGTAGCGGCAGTTGCTCCGCCATCTTTCGGGCTGCCCCGCCTTTGGAAGCCTGCGGACCGCCATGAGCAGGCTGAATACCCAGCACGCTGTTCAACGTATTGTAGAGTTGAGAAGATTTTATCGGTATGGTCAGTTGAGCGGCGAACAGGCTTCTATCGGCATCGTGGCTGCCGCGGCCAACGTAGGTCAGGGCGATAAAAGGCAATGGCCTGATGCTGTCTTGCGCTTCTCTGGCGAGCGCAATCCGGTCGGTATCGGGCAATTGCGTATTCGATTGCGTATTAATGATGGCAACATCAAACAAAGTCCCCTCGCGTATCCAGGTCAGACCTTCCGAAACGGTGGACGCTGCGCTGGCAATCATTCCCCAGGATCGGGCGTAATCCATCAGGATGCGGAGGTTGGTCTGGTTCTGCTCGATGATGAGCAAGCGCTTTCCCGCCAGCGCCGGAAGATGCTCGGTGGTGCTTTCCTGCTCGTCCACTTCGTCGGCCGATATGGTGAAATGAAATGTCGAACCCAGTCCCGGCACGTCTTTGCTTTCTACCCAAATGTCGCCTCCCATAAGAACGCTTAGGCGTTTGCTGATGGCCAGGCCAAGGCCGGTGCCTCCATACTTGCGCGTGGTGGAAGCATCCACCTGGTTGAACGACTGGAAGAGACAATCGAGCCGGTCTTCCGGAATGCCGATGCCGGTGTCACTGACCGCGAAATGTATCTCGTGGCGGCCCATTGGCGGGTCCGTTACCTTGCTTGTGACGGAGACGACGACCTCTCCGCGCTCCGTGAACTTGAGGCCGTTGCCAATCAGGTTGAATAGGATCTGACGGACGCGGGTCACATCGCCTGCGATTCGCGCCGGAGTATCGTCCGAAATAGTGCAGGCCAGGTTGATCCCCTTTTCCGCGGCATTGGAAGCCAGCAGATCCAGAGTCTCTTCTACGCACCTGCGCAAATCGAAGGGCTGCCGTTCCACTTCCAGCTTGCCCGATTCAATCTTGGAGAAATCGAGAATATCGTTGATGATCGTGAGCAGCGATTCGCCGCTGACGCGGACGATCTGCGCCATCTCCCGCTGATCGTCGTCCAGATTAGTTTCCAGCATCAGGCTGGTCATGCCTAAAACGGCATTCATCGGCGTGCGAATCTCGTGGCTCATCGTTGCCAGGAATTCTCCCTTGGCGCGGGACGCGGCTTCGGCCGCCTGCTTTGCCCGGCTCAGCTCTTCTTCCGCGCGCTTTCGCCTGCTGATGTCGTGGAGCATAATTAGCCGTCCAATCACCTGTCCCTGGCGGTCGCATATGGGCGAGATGCGCAAATCGAAGTGGCCCACCATGTCTCCGCGTGCAAGCACAATCTCATCACGCGCCTCGGTGGTGTTCCGGTAGCGATCAATTAAGTCGGGCTGGCTGGCAAACAAGTCTTCGGCGGACCGTCCAATGATCGCCCTCGCCGTCTGATTGAGGAGCCGGCAGGCAGCGGAATTGATGTCCGCAATCCGGTTTTGCTCATCCAGCACGAAGGCGCTGTCCTTCATGCTCTCGAAGATAGTGTCCCGCGCGATAGGCGCTACATAAAAGAGCCGGTATCG
>DATMMY010000188.1:0-5152 GCA_035569515.1 Candidatus Solibacter sp.
CAACTCAAGTACATGCGCGTTGGACAGAAAGCGAAAATCCATGTGGACTCGACCGGCCGGACTCTGAAAGGTCACGTGGACAGCATTGCGGGGGCAACGGGCCCGCTCTTCAGCCTGCTTCCTCCGGAGAATGCCACCGGCAACTACGTAAAAATTGTGCAAAGGATTCCAGTAAAGATAGTTCTCGAGCCCAGTGAGAATCGGGACCGTCAGCTTCGGCCGGGCATGAACGTGGTGCCCGACGTCTACCTCCAATGAGTTCCACTGCTCTCACAATCGACCAGGATGTTTGGCGGCCCAAATACAATCCTTGGCTGATCGCTGTTGTCGTGGCACTCGGAGCCTTCATGGAGGTACTCGACACCAGCATCGCCAACGTGGCGTTGCCGTATATAGCCGGGAATCTGGGGTCGAGCAACGATGAAAGTACGTGGGTGCTGACTTCTTACCTGGTCTCGAACGCCATCATCCTGCCAATCAGCGGCTGGCTCGCTGGCGCGTTGGGACGGAAGCGCTTTTTCATGGCGTGTTTGGGCGTGTTTACTGTGAGCTCTTTGCTTTGCGGGCTGGCGCCGAGTCTCGGGCTTCTTCTTTTCTTCCGCGTGCTGCAAGGCGCGGGCGGTGGAGGGCTGCAGCCGATGGCTCAAGCCATTCTGGCAGACACCTTTCCGCCGCAACAGCGAGGCTTGGCGTTTGCGCTGTATGGCATCACGGCCATCATGGCGCCCACGATTGGGCCAACCCTGGGCGGGTGGATCACCTTCAACTATTCCTGGCGGTGGATTTTTTTCATCAATCTCCCGGTCGGCCTGACCACTTGGTTTCTTGTGCGGCGCTTTGTCGAAGATCCGCCGTATTTAGGCCGGCTGAAGTCGGCCGGGGTCAAGTTGGACTACATTGGCATCGCTCTGCTGACACTGGGTATTGGCGCGTTGCAGGTGCTGCTCGATAAGGGCCAGGAAGATGATTGGTTCGGGTCGCGCTTCATTACGACCCTAGTCGTGATGGCCACCGTATGCTTGATCTCGTTGGTCATCTGGGAGTGGTTTCAAAAGGCGCCGATCATCGATGTCCGCATGTTCAAGAGTTTTAACTTCGCGAGTGCGAACTTGATGATGTTCACCCTGGGAATCTTGTTGTTCAGCAGCCTCGTCCTGATGCCACAGTTCCTCCAAACGCTCTTGGGGTACACCTCCCAACTGGCCGGGCTTGCGCTCTCCGCTGGAGGTCTTGTTTTACTCTTTGAGATGCCCATCATGGGCCAATTGACCACCAAGCTTCAGGCTCGCTACCTGATCGCCTTTGGCTGGCTGGCTTTGTCCATCGCTATGTACTATTCCACTCAGCGGATCGACTTGCTGATTAGCTTCAAAGCCGCCGTGTGGCTGCGCATCGCCCAGGTTATTGGCTTGGGGTTCCTGTTCGTGCCCATTTCGCTTGTGGCCTATATCGGAATTTCGCCGGAAAAGAATAACGCCGTCGCCGGAATCGTCAACTTCATGCGCAATATGGGGAGCAGCGTCGGAACCTCCATCGTCACCACGATGATTGCACGTCGTTCGCAGTTCCATCAGGTAAGGCTGGTCGAGTACGCCAGGCCTGACAATCCTAATTTCCAGAATTCCGCTAATGGCCTAGCCGAGCGCTTTGCCCACTCGGGATTGGGCGCGAATGAGGCGCACATGCGGGCTTATGCCCAGATTTACCGAAACCTGCAAAATCAGGCGGCGAGTTTGGCGTACATTGATACCTTTATGGTTCTGGCCGTGGGGGCAGCGATCATGTTCTGTCTCACTTTTGCTTTGAAGAAGAATGATCCCGGTGGTGGCGGGAGAGTGGCGGTGGACTAGGGAAAGTGGAATCATATGTAATTTAGGATTGCGTAGGGCGAACATTCGGCGCAGAGACCGGCATGATCAAAATCGTCACGGTTGAACGGGAGTATGGAAGCGGCGGGGGCGAAATCGCTCAATCGCTCGCGAGGCAACTGGGCTGGAAGCTTTGGGATCAGTTGCTCACCGAGGAGATCGCCAAGCTTGCGAATTGCCCCAAAGCCATCGTCGAGGTTCGAGAGGAACGCACCGATCCGCTCTACTACCGGCTCTTCAAATCCTTTTTGCGCGGGAGTTATGAAGGCAGCCTCAACGCGCACAAGCTCAACTTGGTTGACAGCGAAACCATTTTGAAAATTACAGAACGCGTCGTTCAGCACGCCGCTAAGACGGGAAACTCCGTCATCGTCGGAAGGGGGTCGCAGCATTTTCTGAGAACCCGCCCAGACACGCTGCGTGTGTTCCTTTACGCTCCCAGAGAAGATAAAGTGCGCCGCCTTTTGGCTCGCGGCAAAAGTGAGAAGGAAGCCGAGCAGCTCGTGGATACCGTTGACCGCGAGCGCGTCGATTTCATCCAGAAGTATTTCCGCGTCGAATGGCCTGACCGCGCCGTTTACCACACTATGATCAATACGGCGATCGGCGATCAGGCCGTCGTTCACATGATTCTGGACTTCATGAAAACCGTCGACGCAAGCGTCCCTGCCTAAGTGCTCGAGGAAAATCGCAGGTCGCCAGTGACGTCTGAGTTTCGGCGAGGGTATTGTCCAGTTCCAGGGCTTTGAGTGCCTCGGCTCTGGCCTTGGGGGCCACCTCTTGGGAGGGCACGTTTCCGACGATAGCCGACCCGATGATGTTGTAACAATCGGCCAGGCCGGCAAAAGCAACCGCATATTGAGGATCCACGTGTTACTGCGCGCTCTAACTCGTTTCCCATGAATGGGTACCCCGGTTATCGACAATTGTTTTCTATGTGATGCATAGAGCATTGCGATGATTTGGGGTTTGATGCAGAGTCCACACCACCATGGGTTTGTCCGTGCGGAAAACGGCCGGAAGACAAGTGTACTTAGGAGCTCGCTCAGCACGATCCGAGGTTCTCTAGCCTCGGAGTGCCACTTGTTCCTTTTGCTTGCGAATTCTTGCAAGAAGAGGGCGAAGGCCGACGGGGATGCCAACCCATGTGAATCGGATCGAGGTTGTACGAATCGGGGATCGCCGTCAAGGCAAAAGCGAAATGGTTTGAGAAGTATTGGGATCTCCACGGTGCAGGCGCCGCTCAAGGCAAGAAGAACGAGGTGGTGGAAATGATGTTGGCAAAGGTGGGCAGGGACGGAATAACGACGCAGCTCGAGACCGCAGCTACCAAAATCATTGGGGCCGCGAACGTCCGCTGGCATATCCTCGCGATTATCCTGCTCCTGATGGTGGTGACCCTGGCATCCTTTGCGCGAGCGAAAGAGGTTGCGCCGCTACGGCTTCTTGAAGCGGTGCCGCTGCCAGGATTCAGCGGCGATTTTGATCACTTCGCCGTGGACGAAAAAGGCGGACGTCTCTTTCTTGCCGGGGAAGATCACAAGACGGTCGAAGTATTTGACCTGAAAACCGGTCGCCGGTTGAAGAGCATCGCAGGTTTCGGCACTCCGCACAGCATCATCTACTTGCCGGAAAGCGACCACATCCTCGTGGCCGACGGCGACAAGGGCATGCTGCAGATTCTGGGCGGGTCGGACTACGCAGTTATCGATCACGTCGATGGATTGGCGGGCGCCGACTCAATGAGGCTCGACGCCCCTTCGCAGATCCTGTATGTCGTGACGGGCGGCAAAGACGTGCCTCTGGATTATTCATTCCTCGTGGCTATCGACCTGAAGACAAACAAGAAAGTGAGCGAGTTGCGAATTGAGAGCAACCACGTCGAGGCCTTTGCGCTCGAATCCTCAAGTTCGAGGCTCTTCGTGAACATCACCGACAAGCATGAAGTCGCGGTCGTGGATCGCAAAGCCATGAAGGAAATTACCCGCTGGCCGATCGGCTCGCAGGCTGACAATTCACCGATGGCGTACGACGAGCCGCATCGCCGGTTGCTGATCGTGTGCCGCAAACCCGGCAGTCTCTTGGTGATGGATTCGGATACCGGAAAAGTGGTCGCGCAGCTTCCAGCGGTTGAGCGCTCCGATGACATTGCGTTTGATGCCGAAAAGGGACGCATTTACGTTCCGGGCGGCGAGGGATTTACGTCCGTGTTCCAACAAAAGTCCGCGGACCAGTATCAGTTGCTGGCAAAGGTGAAAACCGAACCCGGCGCGAAGACCTGCCTTCTCGTGGCGAGTCTTGCTCGCTTTTATGTTGCCGTATCACCCGGTGAAACGAAGGCCCCGGCAAAGGTTTTGATTTATCACGTGCAGGAATAAAACAACCAAAGCGACGAGAATGCACTATTAGGTTTTTGAGGTTAGGAGACGATCACAGGAAAACAACTGGAAAACAGCCTTGAAGGAGATCGAGATGGCCAATTCAATGAGGCACAAAAAGACGTCTATTGAGATCCGGGCCCTCTTCGCGATGATCGGCTTAATTGTTGTTCTTATGATTGTGCCGTCGCCTCATCTTCGAGCTCAGGAAGCCGGTGGCACCATTGTCGGTACTGTGACGGACCCGAGCGGCGCAGCAGTCTCAAGCGCCAATGTGTCCATCAAGAATATCGCCACGGGTGTCGAGCGCGGTGTGCCGACGAATGACGATGGACTCTTTGTAGCGCCAAACCTTGTGCCCGGAAGTTATGAGATTCAGGTCACCGCGAAGGGATTTTCCTCCACGTTGGTGAGTCAGGTCGTGCTTACGGTGGGTGAACGGCGCGAGATTAATGTCACCCTCAAGATTGGACAGGCCAGCGACGAAGTGACCGTTGAGGGCTCTCAGATTTCCGATATTCAACTGGCCTCGTCCGCCGTTGGAAACGTGGTGGATTCGCGGACCGTTGTGGATTTGCCTCTGAATGGTCGCGACTGGACCTCCCTCGCTCAATTAGAACCGGGCGTTGCGCAAGTGCGCACGCAAAAATCTCTTGCGATCAACAACGACCGCGCGAATCGCGGCCTCGGTGTTGACATCACCATCGGCGGCAATCGCCCTCAGCAGAATAATTACCGGCTGGATGGCGTCAGCATCAACGACCAGACTTCCGGCGCCCCGGGCAGCATCCAGGGAGCCGTTCTCGGCGTGGATGCCGTCCAGGAGTTCTCCGTGGTGACGAGTAATGCCCCAGCCGATTATGGCAAGACTTCCGGTGGAGTAATCAACGCGGCTTCGCGCTCCGG
>DATMMY010000189.1:0-2552 GCA_035569515.1 Candidatus Solibacter sp.
ATGTTCTAAATTCCAGGTTCTAATCAGCAATTAGCCAGAACAAGTCTGTTCGCCACAGGGTTTATTTTCACTTCTTGAATATTGTTCTTCGCCGCGAAATGTTCCTCAACTAACAGAATGCCCGCTCCAGCCATTACGCTATCTCAAACAGGTGCATGTTGGTGAACGTAATGCCGGTGTAAAATTGTAGCTCCCGGGCAGCCACAGAAATTGGCAGGGCGATATCGAAACCTCGCGAGGCAGCACATTCATTATGTGCGATGTGTGCGATGTGATCGATAGCGTTCTGCAAACCCAACCCTTGGGTTGGTTCCATGCACAGCAAGCGGCGGGAGTGAGAGGGCTGGAAAGTCCGGCGAAACACTCTTTCAACGTTGTAACGAAGACATTTAAGGAGACATTCCAATGAACCGATTTTCCGTAAAAGACATTATGAGCAAAGAGACACGAACGAAGAAATGGCTGACGCTGTTCCTTCTTGCGATTGTGACTGTAACCATCGCTGCATCTGCGCAAACGCTTACCCAGGCAGACCGCGACAAGGCCGTCGCCGAGCTTGAAGGCTCCCGGCAGGCGTTTCTGGACGCCACGAAAGGGCTTTCACCCGCCCAATGGAACTTTAAGGCTGGGCCGGACCGGTGGTCGATCGCCGAATGCGCCGACCACATTGCATTAAGTGAAAACTTCATCTTCGGGGTTGTCACCAGCCAGGTGATGAAGTCCCCGGCGACTCCCGAGAAACGCGACGCAGTGAAGGGAAAAGACGAAGCCATTGTCAAAATGCTTCAGGACCGAACCCACAAAGCCACGGCGCCCGAACCAATTGACCCGAAAAAGCGTCCGATGTCGCCGGAAGAATCCGTGAAGCAATTCCTGGCGAGCCGCGCGCATACTATCGAATATATGAAGGCAACTCAGGACGCTCTGCGAGACCACTTCGCGGACCATCCCGTCCCGGCAATCGGCACGCTCGATGCTTACCAGTGGATTATGCTGATCTCCGGCCACTCGCGCCGCCACACTCTTCAGATTCTTGAGGTAAAGGCCGACCCCAACTTCCCCAAGAGCTGATCGCAATTCCTGGAATTGGTGCGTATTTTTAGGGCTCCGCTCCCCAAACCGGGAGCGGAGCCCTTCGGCTTTGTTCCGTCGAAGATTCGTCTTTCACAGACAAGCGGCGGCTACTTTCATCCGTCTGGCTGACGCCAGACTATATCCATCTCAGCTACGGATCAAATCAGCCCTGGCAGTGTTGGCTTTTGTTGGAGCCTGCCACACTGTGCTACAAATTCCTAGGCATGGTGTCGCTTGCCTCGGAAATGCGCGCAGTCAACCGCTTGGGAGATGGAATGCTGATCGTCAGAAAAAGCCGTATACAGGGAACAGGGCTCTATACAGACGCTCCTATTCGCGCGCGGAAGAAGATCGGCGAGTACACCGGAGAGCGCATCTCTATAGCGCAGGCAAAGAAAAGAATAAAGGGGCAGAAACGGATCACCATTGTTGAAGTGAGTGAGAAAGAGGCCATTGACGGCAGCGTCAACGGCGGCCCTTTTCAATTCATGAACCATTCCTGCGACCCCAATGTCTTCACCCGCATAGCCTATGGCCGGGCAGAGTTCTATGCCATGAGAAACATAAGAGCGGGCAACGAACTTACGTGCGACTATGGCGAATCGCATCACGAAGGCAAGCTGCCATGCCGCTGCGGTTCTGCGAAATGCAGAAAGTTTATTTAGGAGTGCAACCTAAGGAGGTTGCAGAGAAAACAAGCTCAACCTCACACCCTATGCCTGTCCAACTCTTTATAGCTTCCATAAGAAATATTTTCCTTAGCCTCACGGTCACTTGCTGGCTGCTCGGCGGCATGGGTTGGGCGCAATCGTTCTTGTTTGTGAGTCCCAATACCCGCAGCTCCATGTCCGGCGACCTCGCTCAGGTTTCTCTGGATTCTTTTGAGCAAGCTAATTTTCTGGCGGTCGCGAATTACCTTGGAACCAGACTGTGCTTCAAATCGCAGGCATGGAGTGGAGAGGGCATGGCGGAAGAAAATGTAGAAAACAGTGTCATGGTAACTGGCTGCAAGAGTGCGGAAGCCCGTTACCTGGGCGAGTTGCTGGGACGCTACGCGCACCAGAAGTGGATATTGACTTTTGATTCAGCACCCAAGGGTGAGGAACGGCTGCTGGTGATTACCTTCCCGGCCACAGCGCCAGCGGACACACCGAAAGAGATGCGCAGGTTTGGGATAAAGGCCGCGACGGTTGTGAGCGCCAACCCAGACAGAAGACGGGACCAGCCGGAGGACAAGCAACTCCGGGTTTATCTGTGGGTCCCGGACCATTCGCAGGACCAGGCTGTACACGATTTTTGCGCCGCGCACCACGGTACTATTCAGGAGATTGCCGGAACGGGGACCTTAATAGGAAGTGATTCCCGGGCGTCCGCGCAGAAGATATTTGACCGCCGCATCGCCTGGTATGAACAAGCCCATCATAAAACTCTGTCAAAGCTGCTCTGGTCGAGGAAACTTCATGATCTGGGCCTTGGGG
>DATMMY010000190.1:0-8358 GCA_035569515.1 Candidatus Solibacter sp.
TGGTTAGAAGAGGAAGAGCTTGCAGGGAGGCTGCAAACAATTCTGAAGCGCCAGGCCAGGCGGCGAGGGATTGATCTCGCATGAAAGTCAAACCCATGATCGGGCAATACGAGATCCCGGGAATCCAGAGAATTGGCACCACGGAGGACCGCAGGTTGGTCGAAATTCCCGTACCGGGGTTAGAGGGCAGCCTGACGCAAGACCTAGGCTCGGGCTCAGTATCGATTCACATTGAGGGCACTCTGGCCGGCGATGGCGCGCGAGATGGCTTTCTCGACAAGATCCGCGAGATGTTCAAGTCCGGCCAGCCGGTTGATTTCGTTGCGGATATCACCAGCGCTACCAGCGTGGACAAGATCATGGTCGCTGACCTTCGGGTACAGGAAGTCGCGGGTACCACCGATTCGTTCCGTTACGCAATTGTGCTTACGCAATTTGTTGAGCCTCCGCCAGCCGCCACCGGATTTGGGGACCTTGCTGATGTCAACGCCGCTGTGATTGCGGAAGCCGGCCAGCAGTTCAAAGTTGCGCAAGTGCCTGATCTGCTCAATTCCATTTCCAATTTTGGAGATCCAACTCCGCCGCTCAAGGGAGCGGTTGACGGAGTTAAAACGGCGGTGAACTCACTCTCGGGCGTGCAAGGTGCGCTGAAAGGACTTTTCGGGGCCTGACCATGCCGACTATCTTCCAGCAAATCGACTCAGCACTGAGCGGCAGCAACTTGAAGACGAAGCTGACCGAGCAGGCAAGCAAGATCAGTGGAGCAGGAACGCAGCTCACAGCGCTGGCGCACGGGCAATTGCCGGCGCTCGATGCACTGCAAAAAGGTCTCCTCAATGTCGCTCCTCCCAACGTCAATGTGTCCAGTTCTTTTTCGGGAACCCTGACTTCGCTGGGTGCGGCCATTCCATCAGACCTTTCAGGGCTTACCGGAGGCGTCAGCAAGGCGTTGGGAAATCTGGGAGGCGATGTATCAACTAACATCGTAGAAAAAATTCAGAAGATCAGCACCGCGATCATGGCGCTGCAGAAGCTGGCGAAATCCGGATTTACGAATTTGCCGCTGCCACCGGCCACACATGCGGCCCAGGCAAGCTCAGGCAGTAGCCCATCCCCTTCGCCCTCTGCAGGCGCAGGATCAGGAGGTGCAGCCTCGGGGCCTTCATCACCGGCTCCAGCCCCATCACCAGGGGCCGGATCGGGACCAGCTGCGCCAGCAGCCGACCCTGCAGCCACGGCCAGGCAGCGCCGGTTAGATACGTTCAAGGCTCTTGATCAAGCGCTGTCACTGGTTGCGCCTTTTACAGCACCCAGCTTAATTACGTTTCTTCACGACCAATTCCAGAAGCTGCCCAGGCAGCTATTCATGCTGCAGAAGCTGCCGATTTTTGACGACTTGATGAATCTTACTGCCACAGTTGTTGATCTGCGGACCAAGGATGCAGCGGTCCTCAAGATCTATGTAGATACAACTGTCCAGAATCTCGCCGGCTTCCTGAAGGCGAACGGCTTAAAACCGCTGACGGACGTGACCGCCCAGATTACTGCGCTCGCAGGCGCCACCGATCTAAGCAAGCTTAAAACCGAGATGAATCAATTGACGCTGGCCATGGCCCGGATCGGTGGGGCTGTAGCCAGCGGCGACTTAAGCGCGAGTGCAACCGATATCACCGCTGCCAACGGCGCCCTGGACACCCTGTTGCCGCGCATCACCATGCTCAATACAAACCTGTTTTCCGGACAGGTTGACACAGCACAGCGAGCGCTGGAGCGTTTGCCAATAGATACCGAGCGCTATATGCGCCGCGTGCTCCAGGCGGTGGAACCAGTCGCCATGGCCCAGATGTTCAAGAGCCTGGGCGATACCCTGGCAGATGCTATTCATCTCAACTCGCCCGAGCAGTTGGCGAAAGATGTTGGCGACCTTCTGGCGCCGGTAATGCAAGGCCTGGATGTAGTGAATGTCATTCCCATCCGCGAACCGATGCTGGTGGCCATTGATGGCGTAAACAGCGCAGCCGATTCCATTGATCAACTTCTAGGCCAGGTCGCCGCCCAGACCGCGCTGCTGTTCAATCAGGTAAACCAGTTGCTTGCCAGCGTGGATACGGCCAGCGTGGTCGCACCCATCCATCAGGCCATCGTAGATTTTCAGAACACATTGCAGCAACAGGCCAGCGCTTTGTTTGGACCGCTCCACTCGGCCCTTGCCGATGGAGTATCGAAGATCAATGATGCAGTTTCCGGTTTTAAAGCCGATGACATCATCAATGCACTCAAAGATGCGATTGACAAGCTGGTGGGTGTGCTGGATTCTCCCGATGTCAAGAACGCGATTGGCTCGATTCATCAGGCCATAGACACTGCCGTACAACAAATTCAGAACATTTCCTTCACGCCGGTAACAGGCCAGGTGATCGCTGCCATTGACGACGTCACGAAAATCCTCAAGAGCATTGATCCGCATGTGCTCAGTACGGAAGTCAAGCTGGCGCTTAAAGCAGCCGTAGCGATCTTGCCTGGAGATCTTAAGCCGATTACCGATCCTCTGGTGAGCGAATTCGATCACCTCATAGACGTTGGCCCCAAACCGCTGCTGGTTTCGGTAAAGGGCCAGCCTGCCAAACTGTTGAATCAGGTGAAGGCGTTTTCTCCAGCCAACTTGATTGGCGACCAGCTCTCAAAACCATTTCAGGATGTGATTGGCAACCTGGAACAGTTCAAGCCCAGTTCTTTGCTGGCTCCAGTGCAGCAGGCGCTCAACGGAATTAAAGATCAGGTGCGGCAGAAGGCCGATCCCGGGCAACTGCTCAAGCCCCTGGAAGATCTGTTCAACCAGTTGCTGGCCCAGTTCGACAAGCTCAAGCCTGAAGCTGTGATAAAGCCGCTGAATGACCAGGTGCAGGCGGTTATCAATCAGGTGCTGGCGGCGCTCCACGTAGATGATGTGCTCCATGCATTCGACGATATTCTGGCCCCGTTACAGAACATCCGGGACACCGCTCTTGCGGTAAAAGGCGCGATGGAAAAAGTTGTGGCCCTGGCATCGGGTCTGGCTGATCCCGAGACGCAGATTCGTGGGTGGTTGCAGCCGATCTTCGATCATGTAGACCAGATTTCCGACATTGCCTCGCTCCAGCCTTCTTTCGACAAGCTGACAGCCTCAGTCAATCTTCTGAAGGCGAATGCCATGCGCTCGTCTCTAAGTTCTGTTCTGACTCCGCTCTCGAGCGCGCTGAACAATTTGAACCCGCAGTCCTCTCTGGCGGCCCTGGTTGCCGCCTATGGCAGCGTGCATCCGGATGCTCTGGCTGCACTGAGCCCCTCCGCGCAAAAGTCCGACGTGCAAGTCCTGTTAGGCCGCTTCAATCCGATTGCTCCAGATTTTTCGCGGCCCTTTGATGGGCTCAACCACTGGCAGCAGGAGATTACGCGGGACCAGAAAGCTTTTGAGAACCTCATGACTCACTGGGACTTGCGGTTCCATAGTCCTGGCCGTCCTTTAGCCGATTTCATACATTCCAGCATAACCTCGGCAGATTTGAAGGCGATTCTAAAAGATGCGTTGGAAAACGAAGTGGTACAGCCCCTCGCGCACCTGCTGCGCATCGTGCAAACCCTTGCGGCGGGCGTCCAACCATGGGTCACCAAGGTGGCCGCAGTCATTGATACTTTTGAACACAAGCTGGATGATCTGTTGCTTGGGCCTCAGTCCCTGGGCGGATTGCGGGACGCCATCAACCACCTCATCACCCGCCTTCACAATATCAATTTTCAGTTCGTGGTCACGCAAATGAACACGACCTTCCAGACAGTGCGCGGCAAGCTGACTGCTGTGAGTCCAACTGCCATCCGCACGCTGGTGGAAAAGGCATTCAATGACGCCCTGAACCTTTTGGATATCAGCCAGCTTCTCCCCAAGGACCAATTGGATGCCATTGACGCCGACTATCAGAAGATCATAGACGACCTCAAAAAGTTCGACCCCAAGGCGTTAATCATTGACGTGGTACAGCCGGAGTTTGAAGCCAAGATAGTTCCGTTGCTGGCTGCATTCGACATCACGGCGGTGCTTCAAGCCGCCCTTGACCGTCTGGAAGGACTCAAGGGCGAACTGCAAACAGAGTTGGATAAAACCAATCAATCCTACAAAGACATGCTGAACGCGGTGCCTTCGATTTCGTTGGACGACGTCGCCGGTGCAGTTGTGGGCGCGATTGGCGACATTGCCGGTAGTATCGGCGGGAGTCTTGGGTTTTAGTTATGTCTCTTGGAGCAGTGTTAATTCGCCCCCAGCCTCTCGCGGCTCCGCCTGCGTCGATTTCTCCCAGCGACGTGCTGATGGCCTTTGTTGAGTCCCTGTTGAAAGACCCCACGATGACGCTGCCGGCATTGAAGTCGATGGGGGAAGAAGCCTCAAAGTTTCTGGTCGATACCATTGCCGGAATTCAAGAACCGGTGCGTCTTAGTAATGGCAAGGTCCGTGCCGTGTTCCAGCCGTTTATTGATCCGGTGAACCTGCTGGTTGACGGCCTTTCCGGAGACGTTGCCAGCGTGATTCCTGCAGTGCTTCAGGCCCTGCTCAAGCTGCTGGAGCAACTCACTACAGACAAAGTGGTGGAGCTGTTTGGCAAGCTGCTTGATTTTGTGCAGAAAGATTTGGGTATCAGCGGCACTAAACTCCGTAACCTGCTCACCGATTTGACCACGCGGATGATCGAGGCATTGCAGCAGAGGGCGGTGAATGGTGAAAGCTCAAAGGAGGCGATTGCCCTCTACGACTTCGGAGTGGCGCTGGATGACATCCAGATTCTGTTGGACCGCGATATCCCCTTTCCGGCACTCGATACCCAGAAGCTGCTCGATGAAATCCGCAAAATATGGGCCAGCTTCGATCTTGATCGCATCATTGCCTTGGTTCGGGCAATCTTGGAGCGTGGCGAGGAAGTCATAGAACCCTTCATCGCCATCGCCCAGGCTATTGCCGAGATCAATATTAGCGTCAGCCCAATCCATTCATTTGCCCCACAAGGGCCGCTAAAAAACCGATTCATGGCAGCGAATGGGACCTCTGGTAATCCCACGCCACCCGCAAGTTCGGACCCCATTGCCTGGTATGCAAGTTGGGTAGCAGGGAAAACTGTACGAGGTTCCCAAGCCGAAGAAACAGAACTCAAGGGGCTAACCTTCGGTCAAACATTGACCAAGGAGAGGATGGAACAAATCGCTTTTCATTCGGCCTGGATTCTCCCATTGCTCGAGGGGATTCTGTTTCACGCAACGTCTGCGGAAGAAGGCGATGTTGGCAACAACATCATGATGCTTTTGGAAAACCTTACGCAGATGGGAGTGGTCGCCTTCAAAAAAGAGGACGTGCCATTGTGGGTCAGGTGGCCAATGATTGGCGTGATGCCCTGGATCGGAACGCTCGAATCGGGGTTGCGTGGTTGCTGGTGGTATCACCTGATTGCCGATACCGTTGAGAATCTGATGTACCGTACGTGGTCGTGGGAGTTGCGGGAACTGCTTCTATCCAGTCTTACTCTCGTAAATGATGATGGTGTGTGGTTGCAGCAAGAAAATCCGCCAGAGGATGCTACATTGCATCATAACGCCCATTACCTCCAGGGAGTCTGCCACGCAACCATTGAAATCGGTAATCTTCTCTTCTTCGGATTCTACCGGAACCGGTCCGAGTATTTTGCCTCCAGCGATTCCCAAATCCCGCCGATATACAGGGACATGTTCTGGCTGCCCCAGGTATGGGCTCTCGGTACCTCATTTCTGAGTTTTGTGCCGGTCGCTATATTGCTCGGCAAAGCGGACTTGCCTGCTCGGGTAAACGTTCGCTTCTTACGGGCGTGGCTAGGGGAGCGCATGCTGGGGAGATACAGCTTTGAGGATGGCTCATGGATCGGGAAAACAGTTTCTAAAATGGTCGCAACGTATGTGCTCTATGCGGCTAGATTCCTGGCCTATCACTTCATGTTTACGGAAGGGGCAACTGATGGTGGAACGTTGGCGATGGACGGCAACGGCAATTCTGTACAGGGAGATCTGAAATTTCTGGGTTATCCCGATCCTCAAAAATCACCGTATTTGATGCCCTGGGAAGGCGCTGGCCGCATGTGCGTGCAAGGCAATATGGGTGTGATTTCCCATAACGCCCAGGGTGGTCAGGGACAGATATATGCGGTTGATTTTGAGTTGGGATTAGGCCAGGAGATACTTGCCTCGCGGGCTGGAATCGTCTTTAACATTGACGATACGCAACCGCGAGGACAAAGCTGGAATTTTGTAGAGATCATGCACTTGATTGTGGTCCCACCAGGGGGAACAGCACCTCCGGGTGTTACCGCGAGCGCCATCGGAGCGCCGTCGAGTATTACGACGTTCAATGACGGAACCACTCCAATACCTGCTAATACCTTGTTTCCTCCGTACTGGGACAAAAATGGGAACGCTACATTGCCCTTCGGAGTGCCATTGCATCCGTCGGGATGCATTCTTCCAGTTGGCTGGACAGCACCCGCTTCGGCTCCTTACTATCAGGGTTTCAATGGTTTTCCTGCGGGTACAACATTTGCATTTCTTCTGCCTGGCCAAGACCGTGGACTAGGGGGCGATCCGGGTCAAATGATCCCCGGTGGATCTGCGACTGGTGGTTTCGCTACGATACAAGCCACTTTTGCCACATACGGCCACGGCCAGCAGAATTTTATGACGCAGAAAGCTCCCGTGCCGGGCGGAAGTAAACCGCTCTTTCACAGTGGCAGCACACTCTCCAGTTTTCCCTCGGAGAAGACCATTAAGGGAAATTGGTCTAACACGGTTGAATATCAGCCGGGTGACGTGGTCTCCTTCACCGACGGCAAGGCCTACATTGCTCTGCGCGCGGGCACAGGCAACCCCCCGAACATCGATCTAGGCAATCCAATTAGTTTTTGGGGGCTGTTTGTTGACCTTCGCAATCGCGTGCTTGGTCAGTTTGTGCAGCAGGGGCAGGTCATCATGCTGGCCGATAGCACCGGCAAAAGCTCATTCAATCACGTACACATGCAAGTCAGCGGTCTAAGCGGTGGCACTGGTGGCAGTGTGAGTGGTGCGCCCTGGCCGATCAGCGCCGGCGGCGGTGCGAACTGGTCGATTCCGTTTGTTTTTCAGGACATTAAACGAAGCATTTCACATGGCATCTTCAAGGCCATCGTCTTGAGCGATGGCATCCCAAAGGTGTTTACCACGTATTCCCCAACCGTGCCGAGGGTCCCTCCGGAGTAGAACCTTATGCTGCGACCTTCATACAAAATCACGCTGGGCGCGACTACGATCTCCTCAAAGGCGTTGGGACCGTTGCGCGCGCTGGAAGTGCGGCGGGATAAGCGCGGCACAGCGGACGAAGCGACGATCGATTTTGGGACCAGTGTGCCGGTGGATTTTGCCGAAGGCGATCCGGTATCGATTGAGTTGGGTTGGGACGGTACAACGAGCGTGGTATTTAGCGGGACAGTAAGCGGTGTGGAACAGGGCATCAGTCGCCTGGCGGCCCATTGCACCGGCGCGCAGATGAAGTTGATGAGCGTGCGCAGTGACCAGGTGTTTGTGAGTCGCAATGCCGGACAAGTGGTTACGGCGCTTGCCGGAAAGGCAGGCGTCTCTACGGACACAATCGAAGATGGGATCGATCTGCCCGTCTACTTTGTCGATTCTGCCCGAAGTCTTTTTACGCACTGCATCGGACTGGCGGGCCTGTGCGGCTTCGATTTGTACGCGACTCCTGAAGGCAAGCTGGTGTTTTCTTCGCTCTCCACCACTACGGCGGACCACACCTTCCGCTACGGCGCGGAAATTGTGGCGGCTACCGTGGAAAGGTCCGCTCCTCTGGATGGCGTGACGGCGGTGCCTGAAAGCCCCGCCAGCAGCGCCGGCGATGACAAGGCGTCATGGCTGGTGAAAGACAGCTCGGCCCATGAAGGAGCGGCAGGTGGAGGTGACGCCACATTGCTGTTCGGCGATCCCGTCCTGCGTACCAGGGATGCCGCCGAATCGGCCGCTAAAGCAAGGCTCCAATTCAGCCGGCGCGCTGCGGTCTCAGGCACGGTGGAGCTGGTTGGAACCGCCAACGTGGATCTGGGTGAGACAGCGGCTCTTAAAGGCGTACCGGCTTCAGGAATTGATGGGCTCTATCAGGTGATGGCGGTAACCCACAGGATCGATACGCGGCGCGGTTTCCGGACGCTGATTTCCCTGGGAGGCATGTCATGACCGCCCATGCGCCAGCCGCCGATTTGGTGGAGATTCTACAGGCCATCGTGCGCGACGAGTTGCGTCGGGTACGGGTGGCGGAGATCGGAATTGTGA
>DATMMY010000191.1:0-9692 GCA_035569515.1 Candidatus Solibacter sp.
CACGGCAGAATCTGGAAGACATACGTCGCGGACAGTTTGAAGGACTCCGCTCAGACATCGTCAGTAATCCCCTCCGTAGGCCGGACTACGGGGAAGCGCAGCTCCATCCCACGGCGGGCGCAACCGTAGTGGGCGCTCGCAAAGCCTTGATCGCCTACAACGTCTTCCTCAATACCACTGACGTCGCAATAGCCAAGAAAATTGCCAAGGCGGTCCGCTTCTCCTCAGGGGGCCTTCGCTATGTGAAAGGTAACGGTTTTGAGGTCCGCGGGCTCGCCCAGGTTTCCATGAACCTGACAGACTTTGAACAGACACCCATTGCCCGGGTCTTCGAGTTTGTGAAGCGCGAAGCGGCGCGCTATGGCGTGAGCCCGTTGAGCAGCGAAATTGTTGGGCTGATTCCTAAGAAGGCGTTGGAGCAAGCCGCTGAATGGTTTTTGCAGGTGGAGAACTTTGACTCGTCCATGATTCTGGAAAGCCGTCTGGCGGCGGTCATGGGGGGCAAAATGTCTGTGGGGGGACTGCGCGCAGGCGTGGAGCCTTTTATCGAGCAGCTCGCCGCGCCCACTGCAACGCCGGGCGGCGGCAGCGCCTCGGCAGCCGTGGCCGCCATGGCGGCGGCGTTGGGCACTATGGTAGCGACAATGTCCCGAGGCAAGAAGGCCTACATCCAGTACGAGCAGCAACTGGGCCCGGCGATTGCGAGGCTGTCTCATCTTCGCGATGAATTAAAGGCGCGTATTGATGCAGACGCCGAAAGTTACAATCAGGTAATGGCCGCTTACAAAGTCGCCAAGACCTCGGCGGATGGTGAGGGCGTCATTGATGCAGCCCTGAAGGGGGCAACTCAGGTTCCATTCGAAATAGCCCAGAGGGCCACGGAAGTCGGCCAGATCCTGGAATCGCTGCGGCCTATCACCAGTCCCAACATGGCCTCTGATCTTACCGTGGGCGGAGGACTGGCTGAGGCCGCGGCCAAAGGTGCTTTAGCTAATGTGGATATCAACTTAGCGTCCATAAAAGACGCAAGTTTTGTGGCTGAGATGCGTTCTAAGGTGGAGCAACTGCCAGGGTCAAAGACCTTGGGGTAGCATCCTGAGTTACTGCTGGATGCATCTAATTTTCCCAAACGGATTACAATAGAACCCAATGAAACGCTTCCTCGTATTTGTTGTTGCCTTCTTCTTAAGCGGACTGCCAGCTTTGGCCGCTTCTCTGGGAACCGCCGCGCGCTCCGTGATTCCATCTGAGGTGCAACAGATCCTCAACGTGGACTACCGGCGCATGAGGAATTCCGATACAGCCATGGCCATGAAAACCAAATTGCTTCCACCCAACATGAAGCAGTTTGAAGACGCGCTGAAGAGCATCGGAGTGGTTCCTGATCGTGATCTTGACCAAATCACGCTGGCATCTTTCCGTACCAAGGACCACGGGTTGGAGATTGTGGGTATTGCACAGGGGCAGTTCCCGCGCAAGAAACTGACGTTGCGCCTGGCCAAGCAGAAGATCAAGGGTGACAAATTAAACGGCGTGCTGCTGTACCCCATGGCTGGCGGTATGACCATGACTTTCCTGGATGATTGGACCATGCTTTTCGGTAACAAAGCGGCTGTGGAGGCCTCCCTGAACGCCCGCGACAACAGCAATGAAAGCCTGAACGCCAACTCCCAGATCGCCGACATGATCCCATCGGTGGAGGCCGGGACGGTGTGGAGCGTTCTGGATTCTTTGGGTACGCAAACCATGATGAAAACCGCGCTCGGCACCGCCTCAACCCTGAACGAGTACGACACGGTGCAGAAAAGGCTGATGGGATCGCGTTACACCATGGACTTTGATCGGGGTGTAGACTTCAACCTGAACGTTGTTACCTCTGACAATGTGACCGCGGCCACACTTTCCACGATTCTCAAGGCGGGGCTGGCATTTAAAAAGATGAACGCTACGCCCACCGAGAAACTGGCCATGGACAACACTACCGTGGACTCCGACAGCGGCAAACTGGTAGTGCATTTCAAGGCCGACGACAGGAGCTTCCAGCAACTGCTGGATTCGCCCATGTTCATCTCCGTCACGCGCTAACGTCTGAAAAACCATTCACCGCAAAGGGCGCAACGGACGCAAAGGAAGAAGCAGGTTTGCGTCCCTTTGCGCTCTAAGTGTCATCTGCACTTGCGCTGTGCCTTAAATTGCCGCTTTTTTCGCAGGTTTTGTGCTGCTTTCGACTCCTGAGTCACCCGTGAACCGATCCCCGGTTTGTTGATCCGCGTTGATCCGCGTTGATCTGCGGTAAAAAGGTTTTGGTTGCGGCTGGCGGCGTGGCGTCCTTTGAGGCGAAGATTTTTTGCGGTTCAACCGCCATGACAAAGATTTGACAAAGTGTTGACAGACCTTTCTATATTTCCACTCATCAATATCACTCTAACTATCTAGAACGTCAGGCCCGTGCTGATCCTCTCATGGACAACATCAGCATTGCCTGAATCCAAAGACCAGAGTCCCGCAAGCCTGTGCTAGCCGGGCCTGCGAGTTTTGAAGACCTTCAAAGTTACTGTCGGAAAGTACGCCGCATCGTCGCACGACATATCAGGAACCAGTGAAGCGTGGCTCGCGGGATTCGCCAATGCGGCGCACCCGTTTGTGACGAGTCAAGCGCGGGGAGATGTGCGTCCCGGCAAGCTGGAACCAGGAAATTTCAGATCGAGCTCTTTCATCGTTACGTTGTTGTCCACAGCGCCTTCCGGGGCATTGTATGGACCGAACAGATACCAAGAATCCGCTTTCCGGCAAACCAGAAAGCACATCAAGAGGAAAATAGAAATGAAGAAATTTGCTCTGTCCATACTTTCGGGCTTCATCCTTCTCAGCCTGACCATTGTGAATGCTTCCCCCGCCAGCGCCCAAGGCCTGGATTCAAGTTTTGGATCCGGCGGCAAAGTCGAGGCTAATTTTGGAGTTACCGTGGCGCCCAGCGACGCCGCTTTACAGCCCGACGGCAAGATCGTCGTAGTAGGAACAACCGACAACTTCCAGATCGCCAACCAGGTTTTTGGAGTGGCCCGATTCCTGCCCAACGGCAGCCTGGATAGTACCTTCGGCAACGGCGGAGCCGCGATGACAGCCTTCACGAACTTCATCAATGTTCCGAACGCCGTAGTTATTCAGCCCGATGGCAAGATCGTGGTAGCAGGGGAAATGCAGAGCAGCGACGGCTCGATTGACAGGTTTGCTGTCGCGCGCTTCAATCCTAACGGAACTCTCGATACCACCTTCGGCTCCGGAGGTCAGGTTGCGCCTGAATTTTTCAGCTTTACCTTTGGAGGCGTACGCGAGGCTGCCAATGCGATCTTGTTGCAGCCGGATAACAAGATTATCGTAGCGGGAGTGGCGGTTCAAGGCGCGCGGCGTCCTGCGAATACGGCGCTGGCCCGGCTCAACCCCAATGGCACACTCGACAGGACGTTTGGAAACGGCGGGACCGTAGCCGTCAATGCGATTGGCACCGTAACAGCGATTGCTCTACTTTCGAATGGTCAGATTCTGGCGCTCAATGACGTGGGCGGTATTGCCCAATTCGATTCGCGCGGCAACCTGGCTCCCTCTGTTACCTCCGGAACGATTGTTGCTGCTGCGAACAATGGCCGCAGCGCCTTTGAGAGCAATGGAAGGTTCGTAATCGCCGGCGGAGCGGTGGGTGCAACCCGGAGAGACATTGATGTTACGGTGATCAGCTTCAACCCAACCGGCAGCATCGATCACACGTTCAACAGCCCGGTCTTTGATTTTGGCCTGGAAGATGTTGTGTTTGCCAATCTTGCGCAAGCCATCGCCATTGCACCCAACGGGAAAATCCTGGTGGGTGGCATCTCTTTTAACAGTTCGGAATCGGTTTTCGGATTGGCGCGGCTGAACACCAATGGGAGCCTGGATGCCAGCTTTGGCAACGGTGGAGTGCTAACGACGAAGTTCCGGGGGACCGATCAGATATCCTCAATTGTGATACAGCCGGACGGCAAAATTATCGCGATCGGGCAGGCATTCGACAGCAACACCGGCCAGGGCAATTTAGCGCTGGCGCGCTATCTGCCCTAATTCGTTGGATGTTTGCACTTGGAAAAGAAAAGACAAAGGCCACTTGCAGAATGGAGTGGCCTTTGTCTTTTGGCTTCTTGCACATTTCATGCCACGTGGCGCTCGTGAAGTTAATCTTGTTTCTCTCCGTGACCTCCCTGATCTTAGTTTCAGGTTTTCTCCGCGTCTCCGCGGTGAAACTGGTTCTTGGTGTTTCGGCTTACTAGATGCCGCCGCTGATCATCTGGGCTAGTTCCTTCAGAGACTTTTCGTTCCTGCGGTACCACATCCATAGGCCGTGTTTCTCCGCGTCCACCAAACCTGCCTTTTTCAAAATCGCCATGTGATGCGAGATGGTTGGTTGTGACAACTCGATCTGCTCCTCAATGTCGCGTGCGCATAGACCTACTCCTTTTCCAATGGAGCAAGCCCCTTTCTGCTTGAGCAGTTGCAGGATCTTCAGCCTGGTGGGGTCGGCAATTGCTTTCAGCGCGTCAACCAGGGGTTTTTCAGCCAAGGCCATATTGATGTCTATATAGCCTTACATTGATGAATGTCAATCCTCCCGTGCGGCAAACTCCGGAGATCTTAGGCTAGAATTGAATCTATGGATGGCGACGACATGGGCCTTTTCTCGGGCGACGAGCGCAAACAAAAAGAGAAACAGATGCGCGAAGCGGGCCGTTTGCCTCCCGGCCAGTCCCTGACGCTGAAGTGGCCTGTGTTGCATTACGGCTCTGTGCCTCAGTTCGACCCGGCGCGATGGGATTTCCGCATCTGGGGGCTGGTGGAATCGCCCGTACGCCTGACATGGCGCGAGTTCGAACTGCTGCCTAGAGTAAAAACCACAAGCGATTTTCATTGTGTCACCCGTTGGAGCCGCTTTAACAATGCATGGGAGGGAGTGGCCTTTCGCGAGGTGCTCAAGCTGGTTCAGCTCAAGCCGGAAGCTAAGTATGTGCTGGTCCATGCCGAACAGGGATATACAGCGAATATTCCGCTGGCGGATTTGGACAGGGAAGATGTTCTATTCGCAAGCAAGCACGATGGCCAGCCGCTCACGCCCGACCACGGATATCCTTTACGGCTGATTGTGCCCCATCTATATGCATGGAAATCGGTGAAATGGGTGCGCGGTATGGAGTTTGCCGACCACGATGCTCCAGGCTTCTGGGAGCAGAACGGCTATCACATGTATGGCGATCCCTTTAAGGAGCAGCGCTTCGATACCGATTAGAGTATCTACTATTTTTTCACAATCGGGTTATAGCCCTCTCCGGCAAGTTTGGCGCGCATGGCTTCCGCTTCTTTGGGATCGGTAAAGGGGCCCACCTGCACTCGGAAATATGCATCGCCGCCGCCGGATGCAAGAAAGACCGGATACTGCTTCTTGCGCAATGCTGCCACCAGGAACTCCGCATCTTCCTGCTTTGAAACAGCGGCTACCTGGACAATATAAGAGCTATTCTTGGGTTCCGAACCGGCGGCGTTGGTGCTTGGCTGGACCGAGGGGCTCGTGCTTGCGGGATTGGCGCCCTGGGGCTGTGTATTGCCGGCAGGTGGAGCAGAGGGAGTCTTGGTGGTGTCCGTGCCGGAGACAGCCGGCTGGCAATTGGCAGAGCCGGCCACACAGACCTGGCTGGAAGCGTCCGTGGCCTTGCCATTGCCGGCCGAGGGTTTGTTCGCCGCGCCACTGCCGCTGGGAACCGACCCCACGATTTCAGTTCTAGCGCCGGCTGCGCTGCCCCGGCCCAGCATGTATCCCATAATGAAAAACACAGCGCAGATTACCGTGAGTGCAAAGAAGATCCCTAGTAACTTGCCTGTTCCCAGGGTAATTTCAGCGTCGTCCTTAAGCTCTCGCGTTTCTCCCATTTACCAATACTCCACAACTATTGACTCGCGCCACACTATTTGCCGATGGGTATTTCACCGACCTTGGTCAAGGCTTTGGTCAGGGCTGCCAGGATATCCAGGGGCAGCGGAAATACGATGGTGGTGTTCTTCTCCACGCCAATTTCCGTCAGCGTCTGCAAATAGCGAAGTTGCAGAGTCATCGGTTCGGTAGAGAGCACGTGGGCGGCATCCGCAAGCCTTTGCGAAGCGGAGAACTCGCCTTCCGCATGGATGATCTTGGCGCGCTTTTCGCGCTCGGCTTCGGCCTGCTTGGCCATGGCGCGCAACATGGATTCCGGCAGGTCTACCTGCTTTACCTCCACATTGGCCACCTTTACGCCATAGGGCGAGGTATGCTGATCGAGAATGCTTTGGATGCGGGCATTGAGCTTGTCGCGGTGGGCCAGCAATTCATCCAGATCAACTTCGCCCAATACCGAACGCAATGTGGTCTGGGCAAACTGCTGTGTCTGCCAATAATAATTCTGCACCTCCACCACTGCCCGTCGTGAGTCCATCACGCGCCAGTAGACTACGGCGTTGACTTTGAGCGTGACGTTGTCGCGGGTGATGATGTCTTGCGGTGGAACTTCCAGCGCCTGTTGGCGCATATCAATTCGAACGATGCGGTCGAACGGGCCAAACACCAGGATTACACCGGGGCCCTTGGCATTGGGAAGCAGGCGTCCCAGGCGAAAGATCACGCCCCGCTCATACTCGCTCAGGATCTTGATTGAGCTCAGGACATACAAGATGATGATAATCACTGCAACAAGTATTACTAGCTCTGGCACAAAGCCTCCCTGTTCAAATCAATTGACGACTCGACTCGGATTTTATGGCATAGCCCTGCCAATCGGAAGAGAAAAGTGATCTCCAGGAGTCTAGGAGATAACGACATAACCGTGCGGAGAAGCAAAATTACAACCTAGATATAAAGAACGCCCTTGGCTGTGCTCACAGCCAGGTTCCGCCACGCAGAGAAGGGTTAGGATAGGCCATGATGTGGTTGCGGTATCCAGCAAATATTACTTATCAGTAATTCCCAACCTCCGCCTTTTGAGGAACCCCTGAGGCGGGCTCAACGTGCAATGTTAAATCCTGAATCCTGCGGACAACCACAGGCTGGCCGACCTCCACGGTGGTGGAGGCGATAGCGTCCCAGAGTTCGCCGTGCACGAAGACCTTGCCCGCGGGAGTTAGCGATGCACGTACCACTCCGATTTCGCCGATCATGCCCTGTTCGCCGGTCACCACTTTATTCCGGCGGGCCTGAAAGACTTTAATCATCAGGAAGACCGTGATAAGTCCCAGGGGGAGGCTGATCGAAAGGGCGGTGATCCACTGCACGCGCATCTGGGGAATAGGACCATCCACCAGGAGCAGCCCGCCCACAATCATGAGCACGATCCCACCGGCGGTGAGCAGACCATGCGACTGGAATTTGGCTTCAAGAACGAACAAAGCAAAGGACGCCGCAATCATCACCAGGGCGGAATAACTGGTAGGCAGCAGGTGGAGCGCAAAGAGCGCAAGCAGAACGGCAAAGAACCCCATTACCCCCGGGGCAATTGCGCCGGGATGGTTAAATTCAAAAAACAACAACATCAGCCCAATTGCAAACAAGGGCAAGGTGAAATTGGGGTTCATGAGCACGGAGAGTACGCGCTGCTTTACGGTCATCTCATGGAAGCGAACGTTGGCGCCGGCAAGATGCAGAACACTCTTGGAGCCGTCAAAACGGGTAATGGTTTTTCCGTCTAACTGGTGAAAGAGATCGTTTTCATCACGTGCGATGTAATCAATAAGATGCTGGGTCAGGGCTTCCTCGGCGGTAAAAGACTTCGATTGGCGGATGGCGCTTTCCGCTACCTCCACATTGCGCCCGCGCTTGCCGGAGTAGGAGCGCATCATGGCAGCCGCAAAATTCTCCATCTTCTCCTTCATCACCGGGTCCATAATTGCGCCGCCGCCCAATACGGGATGGGCCGCGCCCGTATTAGTGCCTGGCGCCATGGCGGCAACGTCGGCGGCTTCCAGAATAAAGAATCCCGCTGAAGCGGCGGTTGAGCCCGCCGGTGTGACGTAGATGATGACCGGAACCGGAGAGGACAAAATCTTCTGGACGATCTCCTGCATGGAACTCAGCAGGCCGCCAGGAGTGCGGAGTTCGATCAGGAGAGCGCTGGCGTGGGTGCGAGTCGCCTCTTGAATGGCGCGGTCAATGTGCTCTGAGATCAGGGGATGAATGGTGTCATCCACCACGATCTTCAATACGTCAGCGGAGCAGACCAGCGATCCCAAGCAAATCGCCAAAACGGCTGTAAGTTTTACCCATGAGTTGATACGCATAAAGTGCTCCTCTAAGGTTGTGAAGGCCTCTTATTGCTCACGGCCCAGGCAATATCCCGTTTCAGGGCCACGGCCGCCGCATTTGCCGGATCGAGCGCCAGCGCATGGTCCGCATTCTGTTCAGCCGAAGCCGTCTTGTTCTCCATTAAATCCAGGCGCGCCAATATCAGGTAGGCTTCCACGGAGGGTTTCAGTGCCAGCGCGGCCAGCGCCTCATTTCTGGCTCCGGTGGTGTTCTGGACCGATTCCAGCGCCCGTGCAAGTCCGGCATGGGCCTCCGCGCTGGTCGGATCAAGAACCACTGCCTCTCTGAACTGCTTCTCCGCCTCGCTACCTACGCCTTCCTCCAGCAACTGCCGTCCGCGCTGCACGTGGAAGGCGGCATGGGTCGCTGGATCGGTCTGCTGGAGACGGGCTTCGCTGGCGTTTTCAATCTCCAGAGCAAGCTGCCGAAACGAAGATTCGTCGTAATTGCTCTTGATGCGTTCTGATGGCAGGTGGTCTTTGGACGCCGTTCCGGAAGCTATGCTGTCCAGAAAAGCCTTGACCTCCGGGTCGGGATGAAGGGTCAGAGATTCCCGCAATTGCTTGGTCGCACCTGGCACATCACCTTCACGAAATAACGCCAGGGCAAAATTAAAGTGATAGTCGGAATCGTTTGGATCAATTTGCAGGGTCCGCTCGAAATAGCTTCGGGCGCGCTTCTCGCCGCGCTTTGCCGATACCACACCCAGGTTGTTGTAGACCTCGGTCAGCGGAAGGCGAAGAGCCAGGGAGCGAAAGGCGGCTTCGGATTTATCCATTTGCCCGGCGTAGTAAGCAGCCAGCCCCAGGTAAAATTGCGCCTCGTTATAGTTGCGGTCGTTCTGGGGAATTTTGGAAAACCAGGTCACGGCAGACTGATAATCGCGCGTATTGTAATAGGTCTTGGCGAGTTGCAGCATGGCCAGCGTGTGATCGGGCTCCACGCGGATGGCTTCCTTGAAATACTTGATCTTCTGCTGAACGTTGGCAGCCAGCACCCCGCGAATGTAGTTTTCCAGGGCATCCAGGCGTATAGGAGGAAACTGGGCCAGGAACTGGTTCTTGGAAACACCGAGCAGCGAGTCCAGATTGTACGAGATGTCCCAGGCCAGCGCCGTCTGAATGCTGATCAGGCTGGTGAGCGGACCGGATTCGGCCATATCCGGGCTAAGCTTAAGCCGTCCCAGGTCCATGACTTGCGAATGGACGGTGAATGTGTTTCCGTCAAAGTTGTAGTTGCCCATGACCACATAGTCGGCGTCAATCTGTTGGGCCATCTGGAAGATTGTGGCCCGTGACGGCTTGGCGGTTGCCGGAATGCCCAGCCGGTCAAAGGCATAGAGGCG
>DATMMY010000192.1:0-2528 GCA_035569515.1 Candidatus Solibacter sp.
ACCCGATCCACCACCGCTAAAGTCGCTTCCGGGGTAACATCTCGCGCGGCAATGCCGGTACCGCCAACTGTAACCACTAACCGGGCTTGCCGGCTGCACTCGGTCAGCAGTTGGCGGATCTGGTCCTGTTCATCCGGAACCACGGCAGTGCGAACAACATGAAAACCGGCGGCCTTCAGTTCAGCCACAACGGCCGGGCCGGAACGGTCTTCACGCTTGCCTTCATGGGAAGAGTCGCTGATGGTAAGGATGGCCGCGGTATTCACGATCAGGCTTCGAGCACGTTTTCTTCTGTGTCGCGATTGGATTCGTCCAAGAGCCGCAACCCTTCAAGAAGCAGCCCCTGGGTGGAGCGGGTGACAGTCTGCTCCGAGCTGCTGCCGCTGAAATTAATTTCAAAGTTGCCACCGGTCCAGGAAAGGACCTTAAAGACGGCATCGTCGCCCTTTAACTCGCCGTAAACGGCATGATTGATCTGGCCGTCATTAAAGAACATCTGGCAACGGTCTCCGTTATTGCTCAGGGTGAGCGCACAGGTCTTGTGGCCCATATCCAGCGATTGCAGCAGGTCCATCACATTCATCTGCGCCAGGCTGCCGCGCAAGGTGGATTCTCCCGGGGCCTCGCGCGCCATCTTTTCCAGTGAGATCTTGTCTACAACTTTCTTGATGCGGGCCGCCGCCTCTTTCAGGAAGAAGGGTTTTTCAATGAAATCCTCAACTGTGTCTTGAAGGACTTTCAGTTTTTCCGTGATGTCCGTCTTGCTGGCCATTAGGATTACCGGCACATGAGCGGTAGCGCTGCGGCTTTTCAGCTTCTGCACCAACTGCTTTCCGTCCATGGTGTCCATGGTGTAATCGGCAATGATCAGGTCAGGCCGGTCGTCAATGGCCCTGAGCAGGGCGTCGGCGCCATCGGTAAGCGTGTTGACTGTGGAGAATTGGGCAACGGCCTGCCGCAACATCTCCAGCACCATGGGATTGTCGTCAACCAGCAAGACCTTGATGTTACTTGGCATGGATTCTATTTCTTACGATCATTGCGGGCCGGCTTCCGCCGGTATTCCCCGCTCTTTCCACCCGATTTACGCTCCAGGACAACCTCTCGGATTGCAATGCTCTTATCCAGGGCCTTACACATGTCATAAATCGTAAGCGCAGCCAGGCTGGCGGCAACCAGCGCCTCCATCTCAACGCCGGTGGAGGCCGTGGTGGTAGCTCGAGAATAAATCTTGACGCCATTCTCGCACACCTCAGTACTCACATCAATGAAAGAGAGCGGCAGCGGATGGCACATTGGTATCAGTTCCGCCGTCCTTTTTGCCGCCGTAATTCCCGCAAATCGAGCCACCTCCAAAGGATTGCCTTTAGGATTCCGGGGCAGCGCTTTCAACACTTTGGATGACATGGAGACGAAAGCAGAGGCTTGGGCTTCGCGATGGGTAGCAGCCTTGGCCGAGACGTCCACCATGGTGGCGCGTCCAGTGGAATCATAATGCGACAATTTTGCGGGCTTCAATTTGGGCATGAGCGCATCAGAATGGAGATCATCTCTCCAGCCATAATCGATTCCCGGTCTGGCGGCACCACTACATAGCAGTTAGCGCGCGCAGAGGCCTGAAGGTCTCCCGATCCCTGCCAGGCCACGACCTCCACCTGCGGGTCGTACAGTCCGCCGCTGAGAATCGCCGGTAAAAAACGAGTGAGGCCTGTCTTGGTCTTGATCTCTTTCACCAGCCGGGCTTTGGCCGTGGTTAATCTTACAGGAAGCGCGCCACCCAGAGCGCGCAGCACCGAACTCGCAAACAATTCAAAGGTAACCATGGTGGAGACAGGGTTCCCCGGCAATCCGAAGAACGGGATTGTCGTCTGACTCGAAGGATTTGTGACTTGGCCAAAGACTACCGGGCGTCCCGGTTGAATGGACACTCCGGTAAAGAAAAACTCCGCGCCCAGTTCGCTCAGGGCCTGCTCCACCAGATCGAACTTGCCCATGGAGACGCCCCCGGAGATCAACAGCAGGTCCGCCTCAAGCGCCTCTAGAATCAGGGCCTTCGTTCGGGCCGCATCATCAGGAGCAATGGGCAATTGAAATGGTTCTCCTCCGCAGGCAAGCACCTGGGCCGCCAGAGAATAGCTGTTACTGTTGCGGATCTGGTGCACTCGGGGCTTTTCGGCCAGTTCAACCAGTTCGTCTCCCGTAGAAAGAATAGCGACTCGAGGCTTCTTGTAGACCGCCAGATAGCTCATGCCGACAGCGGCAGCCACGGCAATGTGGGCGAAATCCAAGCGTGTCCCGCTGGGCAGCATCTGCTGCCCGGCTTTGGCTTCACTGCCGGTCGGGACGAGATTTTCGCCCTTTGCGCAGGCGCGCTGGATCTCGACGGAATCCTCGTGCCGGGCCGTATATTCAACCATTACAACGGCATCACTTCCCGAAGGCAGAGGCGCCCCGGTCATGATCTCCACGGCTTCTCCGTCTGACAGCAGACGCGGATAGCTGCTACCGGCTTTGACCTGCCCGACCAC
>DATMMY010000193.1:0-3916 GCA_035569515.1 Candidatus Solibacter sp.
CGAGCACATCGACGAACCATTCATCGAGCCGGTATGCTTCAACAACCGAGGCGATTTCAAATCGGGCATCAAAAAAATCGTGCCGCCGGTCGTAGATAGTTTCAAGGTGGGCAGCTATGCCATTAGGATCATCCGCCAGCAGCACGAACTCAGGTGCGCGGGCTGCCAGCTCCGGCGCCCAGCCAACCGCTGTGGAAACTACCGGCAGGCCCGTGGCAAGCGCCTCAAAGAGCGGAAGAGGGCCGGCCTCAGTGGAGCTCGTGATGACCAGGCAATCGAGGGTTTGATAGAGCGCCGGATAAGCATGGATGTCTGTGTGGGTACGATCAAAATGCTTACAGACCCCTCCGTCACTGCGGATGCGCGCGCAGAGGGGCTCCAAGTCCTTTCCAATCACCAGGGCAGCTACATCGGTTTTGCGGGCAGAAAGGTATTTCATCGCCTCCGCGAACCACGCAGTTCGTTTGCGCGGATGTTCGCGGCCAACCCAGCCGACCCGGACGCTATCGCGTGGGGCAGAATTCCTGACCGTAAACTGATGCAATGCGCCCAGCGGGCGCTCCAGAACCGCCTTCCCGCTCAAGTCGATCCCGGCTTCTTGAAGAATCCGCCGCTGTTCCGGATGGCAAAGCACTAAGCCACCCGCCTGTGCAGCCCGCCAGCGGATTTGGCCGGGCTTATACATGTCATCATGCTCGTAGAGATCGTGAATGCAGACTACGCTCCGCCGCATATCGGGCGAGGCGACAGCCTCATCGGTGCGAATGAAGGTCCAGGCGTCGGCGTCCTGGATCGGCGTCTCGCTGGCGATGACCTGAACGCCCTTGACTTTGGCGCGCTGGAACCCTCTGCGCAGGTCTCCAAACAGCCAGTCGTCGCTGCCTTCTACGCACACATTTATCTTGACTGGAGTTTCTGCGTTCATACTCGTTGGTTTCAATCCGCTTTTTCAGGTTGGCTGCTGAGGCATAGACAGCCGCCGTACCCGGTCCACGATCAGGTACAGACTGAAAGTTCAATGTGTCCTACTGTCCGGCTCTGGTTCGACCAGCTCTTCTTCCACTCCTGGGGGCCGCGCAGGAAATCGTACTCCTTCAGTCCGAGCTCAAAGGCCCTGCGGATTCCCGCGTCAATTAATAACCGTCCGGGGGACCAAGGCTCGGCCTCCGGGGGATAGCCGCCATTCCAGGTACAGAAGCTCTCAGAACCCACCATCGACAAGTCAATTCCGATGATCTCTTTGCCCTGAAGTAAGGCAAACACCACCATCTGCTTTTCCGCGAAGAGCGTCGGAAGGGCCAGCCGCGCAAAGTCGGCATTCGGCGGATGCTTCCAGAATGCGCTTTCCTCTCCAAAGCGCGCATAGTTCAGCGAGAGAAAAAGTTCAGGAATACATTCCGGAGGAAACGAATCCGGGTCTAACTGGCGGAGCTCCAGTCCATCTTCGGTTGCCTTCCGTTTTGCCCTGTAGACGCCTTTGCGAAACGCCCGGCTTTTTGACTGAAGAAATTCTTCATAGCTGGAGGGAAGCGGAAGAAAAAAATAAGGCAGAGTTGGGGTAAAGCATTCCGCCAGCGCGGGCATGGCGCGAAGGCAATTGGCGCCCGAGGGCACCCACCAGAAAGTGATCTGCTGGTAGGGGCGGGGAGAGGTCCTGGCATACTCAATCAGCCCGGCCACCACGGCCAAGTCCTCGGCCTCGGCAATTACATCGTTGTAGTTGGACATGCGGCTGGGGAAGATCGCCGCTGTGTTATTTTCCTGGAGGGCCAGCGGCAGAATTCCGGCGATGCGTGGACCACGCCGTGCCACCAGCACGTAAGGAGAGCACTGTGGCTGTGTTCGGCATGCCACCAAAAACCATGTCGGGGAGCTGAACGCGCGGTTACAGGGCGAACGCCAGAGCAGGTCAGTCCATTCACGGTATATAGCTTCAACCTGGGGTAGAGTCTCCAGTACTTCGTAGACAATAGGGTCTTGGCCTTCGGGCACTCGCAGTTTGTCCTCCGCGTGATGTTATATGTATTACCCGTTCTGGAAACGGAATCCTAACATTTTCTACTCCGTCTTGACTGTTTTGGGCACTCACAGCTTACACAAGCATCATGCTTAACGACAGGCGAACACTTGTCCCTTCGCGGCTTTGATTTTTTTCATCAAGTTTTGATCTTGAGTATGGAGAAGGTCCAAAACGAAACTGCCTCTCGAAAAAAATCATGAAGGAATCTGGAACGATCATGCGTTTCTGCTAGAGTATGTGCGACAATGTCGGCCATCAAACAAAATAATTTTTCGACCCCGGAGATGAAAACACGTGCCAATTCGTTCTGCTACACGCGTTGTACGCAGTTTTGTTCTTCTATTGGTTTCGACGATTTGCCTTCAGGCGTTTGCTCAAAAGCCAGCCAGCCCCACTTGCCGCGACGATAATACGTTAGCCGCGAATGTAGTGGCCCTGTATCAACCGTTCATGTACAACCGGCTGGGCGCTGCGGAGCCCCAGGGCATGATTTTTGCCCTGGAGTCGGATGTAGTGCCGATGGACAACCCTGTCGACCAGTATGGGAATGACAAGGCGCTCCATGTTGATCCGAAGACATTGAAACCGGGGCAGGTGCGGCTGCGCTCTGACAAGCGCGCCCGTCCCTTCGTGTTGCGCGTCAATCTTGGCGGATGCCTGGAGATCCATTTCCGCAATCTTCTCGGTCCCAAGCTTCCGGCGTATCTGGATAATACGGGCCTGGCTCCCAATACGAATGTCGCCAGCATCCACTTGACCGGCCTGGATTTGGTGGACACTATAAAAAGCGATGGATCGTGGGTGGGCGCGAATGACTCGAGTTTAGCCCAGCCGGAGGGCGTGCCAGTTACCTACCGCTACTACGCGCCCGCCGAGGGTACGTTCATCCTCTACAGCACCGGAGATATTGAGGCTGAGGGCGGTGCAGGACAAATGGTGAACGGTATGTTCGGCGCGGTGAATGTCCAACCCGCGCAGGCGGAGTACTATCGCAGCCAGGTGACCCGCGAAGACCTGCATCTGGCCACCTTTAACAAGAACAGCCTTCCGCCCAATATGCACCTCACGCCCAAAATGGGTGTTGGCGGCAAGCCCGTGATGGTATCCCTGCGTCCAAGCACCTTTGTTCAGCCATTATCAGTGACTCAGTTGAACCGGCAACTCTACGTGCTGACCACCATCAGTGATGACCGGCAGACGTTCGAAACGGCGGACGTCGTGCTCGATCCGGATGGATACATCTACGCGCTGGATTTTGAAAACGAAGGAAATGATTTGCAGTCCGGCCAATATACCACTGTCAAAGGCCCGCAGCCCGGCAAGCATACTGGACATCCGCTGATCAATTACGCCGCCCTCTACCCCGTAACCGACCCTTTTGGACGCGCCTGCTTTCCGATCTTGAAAATGGCGGACCATGCGCACGGAGTGAATAATGGCAAATGCGTCCGAACGCTCGGGGACATCAAGCCCAGGCTGTATTACAGCGATCTCACTGCCGTCATCACCGGCCCCGAGGCTGGCCGCTTCCCCTATTCAGACGTTGAGCCGGCCTACAATGAGAACTCCGCAGAGCCGGATCGCCGCCAGCCTTATCGCGAATTCACCATCATGTATCACAACGCCGCCCCGGTCCAGGCTTTCCAGGAGTTTTATTCCAAAGAGCTCAATGGAGTGCTCGGCGCGGGTCAAGACGCATTTGGGATCAACTATGGGATTGCCGGTATCGGATCTGAAATTCTGGCCAACCGTCTGGGCGTCGGCCCGGAAGGCAATGCCGATGCCGTCGATCTGAAGTTTGAGGAATTCTTTCTTACCTCATGGGCAGTCGGCGATCCGGCCATGGTGGTGGACATTCCCGCCAACGCGCAGAACCAGGTGGAACGCAATCAGCCG
>DATMMY010000194.1:0-18560 GCA_035569515.1 Candidatus Solibacter sp.
GTAAAGAATTTGTGGTCATAAAGGCCACGATAGAACTTTCCGCTGATCTCTGCCGCTTTGGGGCCGAAAGTTGGGCGGCCACCCCGCAGAAACACGACTGCAACAATGTGTCCGAACTGGGTGTTGGCATAGGAGGCGAACCAGCCGAATCGTGTTCCATCTTTGGAGCAGGTCCCGGTCTTGCCCAGGATCTGCTCTTCGTTGAAGTTGAGACGCAGGCTGCGGGCAGTGCCGTAATCAACGGCGCCCATCATGCCCAGCGAGATTTCCGGTATCAGTGGACCAATATCAAGTTGCCGTTTGATCTTGGGTTGGAAGTTCAGAATCTCTTCCGGAGCGCCGGGATGCTGAAGATAGTAGAGCGTGCCGCCATTGGCGATGGCGGAAACCATGGCCCCAAGTTGCAACGGAGTCATAGAGATGCTCTCGCCGAAGGAGCACATCTTGCCGACTCCGCCAAGTTTGGCATCCAGTTCCTGGGATGGAAATACTCCCAGGTGCTCGCCCTCAATGTTGAATCCGGCCAGTTCGCCCAGACCAAATTGATGGGCGTAATAGCTGACCTTTTCAAATCCCAGCTTTCGGCCCAGCGCCTCAAAATAAGCATTGTTGGATTTAGCCAATGCCTCGGTCAGATCCACGCTGGAGCGCCTGCCTACGGGAACCAAGGTTGCCGGAGTCACGACCTGTTCACTGAGCGCAGCCAGGGCAACGGACAATTTTATGGTTGAACAGGGTTGAGCGCCCTCAGAAAGCGCCAGCTTCTGGTTCACCATGGCCAGGACCCGCCCGTTGGTGGGATCAATGGCCACGACCGTGCCATTCATGTTGCCCAAGGCGTCAATGGCGGCCTGGCGTACGACCGGGTCTTCGCCGGTTGTAATGTCGCCCGCGGTAATGTCATCGGCAAACGAACTGGTATAGAAGCGCTCGTAATAATGGCGGTGGCGTCTTGAGCGTGCATGGGTAGACGCGGTGGCGCGGCTGTGACGCAGCCGGGACATGCGCTTCCTGGCGCGGCTGCTCTCGGCTACCTTGCCATCCCGTTTGGTGGTCTTGCCGGTAGAAGGTGTGGACGTGCGGGCCAAGGCGGCGCTGGCGGATAACACAGCAAGGAGAAAAGCAATTATCGAAGACCTGAAAACCATTTTCGTCTGACTCACGGTAAGCCTGCCTCACCGGGGGAAACTATCGTTGATTCTTGTAGAATTCTTCCAGCTTGGCGGGAAAAACCGTCTCTGGTGCGCACTTTCACAGAATTCTGTTTTGGCGATACTACGAGAGTTGCGAACTCTGTGCAACCCCCAAATTTAATCAATGGTACTAAGGAGTACCTACACTGTTATACAGATGCAACTACTCTGCTCAAAGTTACTTTCCGGAAGCCATAACGGCAACCGTGCAATTCTTACATCGCCATTTCGGCGAACGAAATCAGTTGTTGTCGCCCCTCTTGCGAATAAAGGCAGGGACATCCAGATCATCCTTTTCTACCGTTCCTTTCACTGCCTCCTTGACGGACTCAATTGTGGGATTTTCCCGGGCTGGCGGGGCGGTCCGGGCCATGGCCGCGGCATAGCCGTTGCCCCGCTGGGCCGCTGTAACCTGGGATGATCCCTGGTAAGCGGAGACCGTGCGGGACGAGGAAATGGCTGCATGTGCGGAGGAAACAGCCCGCTCCTTGCGCTGGGGCTGGTCGGTCTTGAACCCCGTGGCAATCACGGTGATCTTGACCTCGTCCTTCATTTTCTCGTCGAGCACCGCGCCAAAGATGATGTTGGCGTCCTCATGGGCAGCGCTTTGGATGATGGTGGAGGCCTCATTGACCTCCGCCAGCTTGAGTGAGCTTGAGCCCGTGATGTTGATCAGGATGCCGCGAGCGCCATCAATGGCCCCGGCTTCCAGGAGGGGCGAAGCAATCGCGGCCCGCGCCGCATCGGTAGCGCGACGGTCCCCTCGGCCGGTCGAAGTCCCCATGACCGCATACCCCATGCCCGCCATGATGGTCTTCACGTCAGCAAAGTCGCGGTTGATGATGCCGGGAATGGTAATGATGTCGGAGATCCCTTGCACGGCCTGGCCCAGGATGTCGTCGGCAATGCGGAAGGACTCGAAGAAACCTGCGTCCTGCGCCACGGCCAGCAGCTTTTCGTTAGGAATCACGATCATGGTATCAACGCTGTCAATCAGCTCCGCCAGCCCGCGCTCCGCCTGGGAGAGCCGCCGCTTGCCTTCAAAAGCAAAGGGCTTGGTCACCACCGCCACGGTCAAAGCGCCCATCTCGCTGGCCAATGAGGCGATGATCGGCGCAGCGCCGGTCCCCGTGCCTCCACCCAAACCGGCGGTGACAAAGACCATGTCTGCGCCTTCCAGCACCTCAATGATCTTCTCGGAATCCTCCAGCGCGCCGCGACGTCCAATTTCCGGATTTGCGCCCGCTCCCAGACCGTTGGTGAGCTTGGTGCCCAGCTGGATCTTGATGGAAGCGCGCGACATCTGCAACGCCTGCAGATCGGTGTTGGCGACGGCAAACTCCACGCCTTCCACTCCGGCGCAGATCATGCGGTTTACGGCATTGCCCCCGCCCCCACCTACGCCAATGACCTTGATCTTGGCGTTGTTGCGGGGATCTTCGTTGAAGTGAATGCGAATGTCTTTTTCCGGCTCCTGCATCTTCTTTTTGTCGTCGCTCATGGGCACCTTTCCTGGTACGAAACGCGTTACCTCAGGGCTATAAAGCCCCCGGATATTTCAAACGACTTGCGGCACAGCTGAAGCTGTGCCACTTCAAATCAACATGCGGAAAATGATTGTTTCCGCAAGCTGTGAAGCCCAGAACGTCACCTTAAGCTCCCAGCCGCGCCAGTAAAGAGCGCAGCCTGGAACCGAGCCCGTTCTCCTGGGAAATCTTGGCTACCGTTGTCCGGTGAGCGTACATCGCCAGTCCTACTGCGGTTGCAAACTCCGGTTCCGCCAGCTGTACAGGCATCTTGGCAATCGTCCCGGGGACTGCCAGCCTTATGGGACGCTCCAGCACGCGCTCAAAAATCTCCGGCAGGCCGTTCAATCGTCCCCCGCCGCCGGTGATCACCACTCCCGCGCTGCACAACTCCAGCACACCGGCATGGCGGAGATGATCGCGCAGCAGTTCACAGAGCTCGGTAGCGCGTGGCTCCAGAATCTCCGCCAGAAAGCGCTGCGGCATCAGCCGAGAGGGCCGGTCGCCTACCGCAGGCACCTCAATTTCGTTGGCTTCCGGGACCTTGCTGCTGATGGTATTGCCGAACAGTTTTTTGATCTTCTCGGCCTCCACCAGCGGGGTGCGCAGCCCCACAGCCACGTCGTTGGTGAAGTGGTCGCCTCCAATCGGGACGACTCCGCTATGGGCCACCATGCCTTCACAGTAGACGATCAGGTCGGTAGAGCCGGCCCCAATGTCCGCGAGGCACACACCCAGCTCTTTTTCATCGGAGCGCAAGGTGCAGTCCGCCGACACCAGGGCTTCGTAAACCGTGTTGTCAACATGGAGACCCGCCCGGTTGGCGGCGCTGATCACATTCTGCGAAGCGCTGGCGGATGCCGTAACCATGTGAAGGTTGACTTCGAGCCGGTTACCCATCATGCCAGCGGGATCGCGAATGCCGGTCTGGTCGTCCAGGATGAACTCCTGATGCAGGAGATGAAGGATCTCCCGGTCCGGCGGCAGGTTGATGGAGCGGGCCTTTTCCACGGCCGCGCGAACGTCCTCGCGCATTACCTCCCTCGGACGGGCGCCCAGCGAAATCCCTCCCCGGCTGGTAATGCCCTTAATATGCGCGCCACCAATGGCGATCACGGCATTCCCTACCGTGCATTCCGCAATTTTTTCGGCGGCATCCACGGCCCGTTGAATACTTTGCACCGCTTTATCCAGCTCAACCAGGACGCCCTTGCGCGATCCCCGCGACTCGGTGGTTCCATGCCCGCGGTAGCGCAGGCCGGAGTCGCTCACTTCACAAATGAGCGCCACGGTCTTGGCGCTGCCTAAATCAAGGACGGCAATTATGTTGTTCCGGTCTTTTCCCATGGGTCCCATTACCTTCGTCTACGTCCTGCAACCGCAACGGGTTTTTGAGGACTGCGATTTGCGTCAGGATTTACGATGATCTGCCCTTCATAGCGCAGGTCCACCGATTGCAGGTTTTGAAACTGTTGCCGCCATTCGGCCACGTGGGCGACATAAAGCTTGTAGCTGGCCAGAAAATTTGCATTGCCCAAATGGATCACCACTGCGCCACCCGGATCCTTCGCGGTGACCTTTACATCTTCGGGGTCGGAGAGATCCACTTCGCTCAGGTCTTTGGAATATTGACCATGGGAGTCGTTCCCGCCTTCAGAGTCCAGTTCGCGGAGCAGGCGCGTGTATATCTTCATGGCGGCAGCGCGCGAAGAAAGCGGCTCGGTCTCCGTCATGCCCTGTATCACCGGAAATGAATACTTAACCTGACGGTTGGCAGGCAGTCCCATGACCACGCCATTCCCGTCAATCAGGCTGATCTTGGAACCAATCTGGACAAAGGCCACTGGCGTACGCTCCTGAACGTGGATGGCAATGCGGTTGGGGAGCAGGCGCACCACTGTGGCCGATTCAATCCATGGGATTGCTTCCAACTTTTTTTTGTGTTCTTCCAAAGGGACAGAAAAGATGTTGCGTCCAATGTCGTCTCCCACCACGTCCATGACCTGGGCGCGGGTGGCATTCTGCACTCCAGCGATCTCGATGTTGTCACTGGAATCAATGCGAAAACGCCACGTCTGAGTGCCGTAACGATGCAAAGCCCAGGCAACAATGTAAACCCCGGCCACGACAACAGCTATGATCAATACTTTTTTGACTTGGTTTTGGGTCTTCTTAGGAAGCGGACTGCGACGGACTGGAACACGCTTGGGGGTGCGCAGGAACTGGGCCTCATCTTCATCATCCAGATCGTTGAGTTCAATGGCACGAGAGGAAAGGCGGTCAGAATAGTCGACCCCCTCGCGAGCAGCCACCGAGGAGCGAGGCTCGTCCTGTCCGGTCAAGTCAGTCAGCGACATTAATAATTTTGTTTAACGGAGTCGCGCCAGGATTCAATATACCTGTTTTCTGCCGATTTTCAGAGAAGTTTTATGTGGAAATCCGTTTTTTATAGGGTCAACGACGATACCCCCTGACTTGCGCGAAACAAACCCAGACCTTTACGACACTGAAAAAACCAAAGTCAAAACCCCAACACAGAGGCCACGGAGGCAACGGAGGACACAGAGGAAGATTTGAATTTGATCTTTGCGGCCCTAGAATTCACGGACAGAGGAAATACGAAGGAAGACCAAGCCAACAAACTTACCGCAGAGGTCGCAGAGAAGAGCTAAAGAGGAGGCAGAAGGAAAATAGGCTCTATGACCTTTGAGGGCAATTCTTCTCTAGTGTTCTCCCTTCTCTAGTGTTCTCCCTTCTCTAGTGTTCTCCCTTCTCTGGTGTTCTCCCTCCTCTGTGTCCTCCGTTTCCTCCGTGGCCTCTGTGTTGAGGTTTTGACTTTGGTTTTAAACCATCTCCCTGCCGAGGACGGTTGCGTGGACCTGAGACTCTAAGCATCCCATTCGTGTTTATTCGCGTAAATTCGCGGCCAAACCGGTTTTCGCTCTTGCAGGAACTACTCGATGAAGGCGGGGTCAAGCCGGAATGGGCCGAACCCTCTGCCGGCCTTCAAGTGCTGTCAGAATCTGGCTGCCAAGCTGCGAAACGTTGCCGGCCCCCAGCGTCAGGACCATATCACCATCGTTTGCAACCACTGCCAGCTCGCGTACAGCATCGTCAAAGGAAGCCACGTAGCGGGCGTTCCTTCCGCCCAGTCTTTGGATGGTCTCCGCGACTTGTTCGCCACTTGCGCCGGGGATAGGGGCCTCGCTGGCGGCGTAGACATCCAGTACCAACACGTTGTCCGCATCGGAAAAAGCTGTGCCGAACTCTCCCAGCAGGTCCCGTGTCCGGGTATAGCGATGAGGCTGGAAAACCACATGAATGCGATTGGGACCGCATTGACGGGCAGCCGCCAGGGTAGCGCGAATCTCAGTTGGATGATGGCCGTAGTCGTCGATCACGCTGACGTTTTCAACCCGGCCTTTGAGCTGGAAGCGGCGGTCAACGCCCCGGAAATTTTCCAGCGCTTCGCGAATGCGGTCCGGATCAATATCCAGCCCCACGCCCACGGCCACGGCAGCCGTGGCATTCAATACGTTGTGGTTGCCCGGTACCTGCAGGTGGAAATCACCCAGGGATTTTCCCCGGTACTGCACCGTGAAATGCGAGTAATAGCGGTTGGCGCTGCCACTCTGGACCTCGCTGCTGAGTATGCGGAAGTCGGAATCGCTACGTTGGCCATAAGTAATGGCCCTGCGCGCCAGCCGGGGCAGTAGGGTGCGCAGCCGGTCATCTTCATTGCATAGCACTACCATGCCGTAAAACGGGACTCGATCTACAAAGTCGATAAATGCCTGTTCCACATCCGCCATGTCGCGGTAACAATCCATATGCTCACGGTCAATATTAGTCACGACCGCCAGGATGGGCGAGAGTTTGAGAAAAGAGCGGTCGCTCTCGTCGGCCTCCGCCACCAGGTATTGCGACTTGCCCAGTCGGGCATTCGACCCCATGGCATCAACGCGCCCGCCAACCACGACCGTAGGATCAAGTCCGCCCGCAGCCAGCACTGCGGCCACCATGCTGGTGGTTGTGGTCTTGCCATGCATGCCCGCTATGGCAATGCCATACTTCAGGCGCATCAGTTCAGCCAGCATCTCCGCCCGCTGAATCACCGGAACATGCTGGGCGCGCGCGGCGGTGACCTCAGGGTTCTCGCGGGAGATGGCGGAGCTGGTCACGACCACCTCCGCGCTCGTGATATTTTCCGCCCGATGTCCTTCAAAAATGATGGCTCCCAGGTTGGCCAGCCGGTCGGTAACCGCGGAGCTCTTCAGGTCGGATCCTGAGACTTTGTATCCCAGGGTCAGCAGAACTTCGGCGATACCGCTCATGCCGATTCCGCCAATGCCTACAAAATGGATGCGCTGAATTTTCGCGAACATGATTTACTTTTTTCTCTGTGCTGCCAGCTCGGCGGTCATTTGGGCGACTTTCCCTGCGGCGTCCTTATGACCTAGCGCTTTCGCTTTTTCCGACATCGCCCGCAGCCGCGTCGGGTCCCCTAGCAGGCCGATCACGGCCCCGGCCAGCTTTTCCGGTGACAGATCCGATTCCGCCATCAGGACCGCGGCACCCGCGCTGGCAATCGCTTCCGCATTGCGGCGCTGGTGATCGTCAGCGGCCCGAGGAAACGGAATGAAAATTGCCGGTTTCCCTGCGGCTGCCACCTCTGCAACGGTGCTGGCTCCGGAACGGCATACCAGCAGGTCGGCCCGGGCAAATGCCTGGGGCATGTTATCGATAAAGGCAGAAACTTCCGCCGAAGCTCCCGCGCGCTTGTAGGCTGCTTGGACGTCATTATAATCCCGCTCACCTGTCTGATGGATGACCTGCAGGCCCGGAATTTGTCGTAGTACCGCGGGAATTGCCTCGGTCATTGCCCGATTAATGGCGTGCGCTCCCTGGCTGCCGCCAAAAACCAGTAGTGTGGGAGGATGGCCTGTTTCCAGTAGAGGCACGCTGAAGAACTCAGTCCGGACCGGAACTCCCACCACCTGGGCATTGCGGAAGTACCTCTGCGTCTGTGGAAAGTGGACAGCGGCAGCCGAGACCCATCTGCCAACGATCTTGTTGGCGAATCCCGGAACATAGTTCGCCTCAAAGGCCAGCGTGGGAATGCCGCCCATAATGGCAGCCGCCATGGCCGGACCGGAGGCATACCCGCCCACTCCTATGACTGCGTCGGGACCAAACTCGCGGATGATCTTGCGGGAATGCAGAATAGCCAGCGGCAGGTCAAAAAGCGTTCGCAGGCGGGTGGCCATGCTTACATTTTTGAGCGCACCCACTTTAACTAAAGCAAGCTGAAAGCCGGCCTGTGGCACCAGCCGGTTCTCCATACCGCGGACGGTTCCTACGAACAAGACCTCGGAGCCATAGCGTGCTTGCAGCTCACGCGCAATTGCCAAGGCCGGAATTACATGTCCGCCGGTTCCACCCCCGGCGATGAGTACCCGCATGGTTCGTTTCCCCAGGCTAGGTTAAATGATCGGAAGAAAAGAGATTTTCGGCCGCCTCCGCAGTGCTGTTGCTTATGTTGGTTCAAGGTGGAAAACTGGCGAATATGTGCCTCAAAAAAGGCAACTGTAGCCAAGCGAACAGCCAATAACAACCGGGATCGTTACTGATTCTTACTCAGGACCGCAATATCATTGCGCGCCTTTGGGAATGGATGCTCTCCGGCTGCAATTTTGGTTGAGTTCTCTTTTTTCCATTGCTCATCAAAACCATGGCCAAATATCTCCGATAGCTTGGGCTCGCGCGTTGCAAAGCCATGGCCGGTATGAGCACCGCCGAATCTTGGATAGGCGAAAATCATCTCCTTCACCGTCTGGCTTCGGCGTATCATCCAGAAAGATACAAGGTTGGGGTTAGGGTTGTTAATCGTATGCACTTCGATAGGCACTTCGCCACCGGCAGCTGATGTGAGCCGAGCGCAGAGGTGGTCTTGGATATACAACGCAACGGTGAAGAATTCATTGCGTGTTTTAGGAACCTTGTCAGTGACATTCTTGTAATAATCGAGATAGGTTTTTAATGTGGAAGAGGCTGTCTTGAACTGATCATCGGGATACTTGTCATTTGGAAACTGGTCTTCCAAATTCTTTCGAGCCATATCCTCGGGATACATCAGAATACGCACGACTGTTCCATTATTTCTGACCTCTTCTAATTTAGACAGATATTCCCTAAATTCTCCCGGTATTGAGTAATGACCATAACCGATCTGGTCAACGAAGATAAGCAGTTCATCTCCTTTTTCGGCGCTCGCCACCAACTTCGTAATGTCCTGCAAGTGATCTGGCCAGCTTCCGAGATAACGTGTGTAGATCGACTGCACAATCTCTTTGATGTCGTCTTTTTGCTTTTCGAATCCACGATGCAATTTCCATTCGTAGATCACTGCGATCAGGCCAAATAAGATCGCGACGACGGCCAGAAGGTGGTCAAGAATACGCGAAAGACCTTGGAGGGTTCTGAGATCCCAGCAGACTAGCAGTGCGCCACCACTGACCGCAGTAATCAAAAGCAGAGCGAGAACCGCGTTTGGTGCCCGATCAGGGAGCTTCATGATCTTTCTCTTACACTGAACAATTAAGAAGATGACACTCTATCGGCTGGGCAATGAGCCGTCAAGAACAAAACCGGATGAACTACTCATTGGTACTCTCACTGACTGCCGGGCAGCGCAGGAGGCATCCCACTATGAGCTTTTTCACAGCATCCACCAGAGCGTGCCCCCTGGCATCGGAGCGGGTGTAGCGGGTATCTTCGGAAACTAATGGCATCATGGGATAACGCCTTATACTACGCAAGTGCAGGAGGACAACCTGACTTCCCCGAAAGAAAAGAAACCAGCGCCATGGCAATCCTAGATCCCTGGGAGGAAAGGAAACGGCTGGCAGAATCCTATTCTCGCATGGCCGATCGAGAATTAGAGAAGCTTGCGGAAGATTCAGCTTCTCTAACCAGCCTGGCCCGTCAAGTTTTGAATGACGAGATGATTCGCAGAGGGCTTGGCAGGGCGGAACAAAGTCCTCCTCCTGCAGAAACCGCAGACTCCGTGGAGTTCCGGAAGTTGGTGACGATCCGTAAATTCAGGGACTTGCACGAGGCCTGGTTGGCCAAAGGCAGCCTCGAATCGGCGGGCATTGAATGCTTCTTAATGGACGACAATATGGTGCGCCTGGACTGGTTCTATTCAAACCTTGTCGGCGGGGTCAAGTTGCAGGTACGAGCTGAGGATTATCACGCGGCGATGAGACTGTGGATCGACCTCTCCGAAGAAATCGGTGGAGTTGAATCAGAAGAATGACAATGGAATTGAGATGCTGAAGAAGTTGAAGCAAGGTAACTAGAGCACTTATAGACGGTGTGAACAAAATATAAGCTGAGTGCTGACGGCTGAATGCTGAGTGCCAACTATCCCACCTCCACCAACCCATACCGCCGCTGCCAGTGGTTTCTCATGTGGTCCATGACCCGCTCCCGGTCCGCGGGCGTGATCTCCGCATCCGAGTCCGCTACAAATCTTGTGGCCTCGGTCTTGGCTACCTCCAGCAACTGGCGATCGCGCACCAGGTTGGCGAGGCGCAGGCTGGGCATGCCCGCCTGCCGTGTCCCGAAGAACTCGCCCGGACCGCGCAGCTCTAAATCGAGTTCGGCAATTTCAAATCCGTTCTGGGTGCGCACCATTGCATTCAGGCGCTGGTCGGCCTCCGGCGACACTTTGCCGCCCGTCATCAGAATGCAATAGGACTTGGCCGATCCACGGCCAATGCGTCCACGGAGCTGGTGCAGTTGGGCCAGACCGAAACGTTCCGCATGTTCAACCACCATCACCGTGGCGTTGGGAACATCCACACCGACTTCAATTACGGTCGTGGCCACCAGCACATCGATCTCTCCTGCCTGAAAGCGCCGCATGGTCTGGTCTTTTTCGTCTGGGTTGAGGCGGCCATGGAGTAGACCCACTCGCAGCGTAGGAAAGGTCTTCTTTCGCAGCTCTTCATACATGTGCATGGCCGCTTTCAGGCCGCTCTTGGAGGTGGCGGGCGCGCCGGTGAATTCCATCTCGGGCTGGTCGGAGGGAACACCCTCAATCACCGGATACACCACATAGGCCTGGCGTCCGGCCGTGATCTGCTTTCGCACAAATTCCCAGACTTCGGGCGCGCGCTCATCAGAAACTTTGCGCGTGGTAATCGGCGTGCGCCCTGGCGGAAGCTCATCGAGCACGCTCGTGTCCAGATCGCCATACAAGGTGAGCGCCAGGGTCCGGGGGATGGGGGTAGCGGTCATAACCAGGGTGTCCGGCTCGGCACCGCCTTTCTTCATGAGCTTGAAACGCTGCATCACCCCAAAACGGTGTTGCTCGTCGACAATCACCAGTCCAAGATTATGAAACTCGACCTTCTCCTGGATCAGCGCGTGGGTCCCGATCACCAGGTGCGCGTCTCCCTGGGCAATGTGGCGGCGTGCGTTGCGTTTGCGCTCTTCTTCCAGCGACCCGGTCAGCAGCACCACGCGATACCCTGCTTCTTCCAGAATGCGCCGCGCCGAGAGGTAGTGCTGTGTGGCCAGGATTTCTGTGGGCGCCATAAAGGCCACCTGATAGCCATTCTCGCAGGCGATGACCGCGGCCTGCAGGGCCACAATGGTTTTGCCGGAACCCACATCGCCTTGCAGCAGGCGGCGCATGGGTGAAGGATGCTGCATGTCGTGCGCAATCTCTTTGAGCACCCGCTTCTGCGCGGTTGTCGGATGAAATGGCAGAATCTTCTTGATGGCCGCACGCACCTTGTCATTCAACTCAAACGTAATGCCGGTCCTCTGGCGCAGCCGCTTGCGCCTCCATTCCAGGCCGATCTCCAGGAAGAACAGCTCTTCAAAGATAAGCCGCCGGTGAGCGGGCGTCCTGAAGGCCTGGAGGTCGGCAAAACTTTCCCCTACTTCAGGAAAGTGCGCAAGCTGAAAAGCCGTGCGGCGGTCCAGCAGGTTCAAGCGGCGACAAAGTGAGGGCGGGAGACCATCGGCAATGTCAGGCGAAAGATTTTGCAGAGTGCCGTGCATGATCCTGCGAAACCATCGCGAGGTCAGCTTGGCGTTGGCGGCGGATTCGTAAATGGGCACAATCCGGCCCACCTCCAACGACTCAATCTCCTGCGGTTCCTCCCCGTCAACATCCTGCAAATCTCCAATGATTTCAAATTGCGGCTGGACGATCTGAAGTCCCTTGCCCTTCCACTCTCTTTCCACCTTGCCGTACAGCGCGACAAACTGGCCGGGCTTGAAGCGGTCGCGAAGGTATTCGGCGTTAAACCACATACATTGGATCGAGGCCCTGCCCTGCCCTGCCACCATGCGGAAAATGGGCATACGCCGGGTCTGAAAGACGCCGGAGTTGCGGACCTCGGCAATGACTGTGGCCATCTCGCCTTCGCGCAACTCGGCAATGCCCCGAGGATTCAACCGGTCTTCATAGCGAAATGGCAGGTAGTAGAGCAGGTCTTCTACCGTGGCGATGTTCTTCTGGGCCAGCCACTCCGCAACGCGCGGGCCTACGCCTTTGACGAACTTCGCCTCTGTGTGGAGTTGCAGCACTGAAGTTATCTCTCAGGAAGTAGCTTAACCCATGGATAATGGTGCGTCACGCCGTGAGCGATCACTCACGGGTTGGTCGCGAAAAATAGCCGCAAGAAACAATACATCCTGCGTTCATGAGACTGGGAAACGAATTTATAGCGGCGTGGCCAAATTGCGCCATCAGACCTGACAAGGGAGGACAGGGACCATGAAATATCTCGTTGTTTGCAGTTTGTTTTTGCTGAGCACGTGCTTCGCCCAAGATACGCAAAAGGACACCCAAAAGCACGGGAACGGAAGCAAAGAAGCAGTCCAGGAGTCAATGGAGGTGAACCAGCACAACGCCGTTGGCGCGATGCGAACGCTGAACGTCGCTACCAGCTCCTACTACGTGACATACGCTGTTTATCCCGCCACACTTAGCGCCATGTCTGAGCCGCCAGGCGATAGCAAAGATTACAACAAAGATCACGCTGGGTTACTAACCAAACAGCTGGGTTGCGCCAACGAGCCGTGCACATTCCACAACTATCTCTTTAGCTGCAAGAAAACTGATGCCGGCTATGTCATCACCGCTCGCCCCAAGAAATATGGTGTGGATGGCAGGCTTTCCCTCTATTCCGACGAATCCGCCGTGGTCCGCGCAACGCTGGAAGACCGGGAAGCAACAGAAAAGGACAAACCGGTGGGAACGGGCCAGTAGATTTAGGTTTTCGCCGCGCCTCCGCGTGTCCACGGTGAAACTGTTCTTGAGTTTTTCAGTGTCTTCGTGTCGGAGCCTGCCCTTGAGCAGAGCGAAGGCTGGTGGTTTTGACTTTTTCTTTGGTTGTTTTCGTCTAGAATCTCGCTGAGAGGTGGGTCATGCGGAGATTCACATTGTGCCTCAGTTTGGTGTTTGCCGCTGGGGCAGTCGCTATTGCGTCGGGACATTTTGGCAAAGTTAACGGGGCTTCAGAAAATAGGTCATCGGAAAAAGATAATTTCTCCAGTGACGGCTTCTCTCGTCAGGAGTGGGCGGTCATCAAAACGCTTTCTCCGCTGCCTGCCCTGCCCGTCGATACGACCAATAAATACCGTGACTCACCCGCCGCGGCTCTCCTGGGGCAAAAGCTCTTCTTTGAACCGCGACTCTCAGGCCCCATTCAAACAGGCACTGCTCAACAGGGACAGCTCGGCGCCATCGGCGAGGCCGGCAAGATTGCCTGCCGCAACTGCCACATGCCGGAATCGAAGTGGCTCTATGACATCCGCTCGAACAACGGCGGAGCAATTCCCAACGCAACCGCCCTGGGCTCGCAGTGGATGACGCGCAACGTGAGCAGCGTGGTCAATACTGTCTTTTACGTGCATCCAGGATCGAGCGCACACTGGCGCGAGAATGATGGCTTCTCCGATTCCGAATGGTTCGATGCCCAAAGCGAGCCGGAAGGCCCACCGGTCCAAAATGGAAGCCGGCTGCAACTCGCGCATGTGATCTTTGAGCACTATCGCGCTGACTACAACGATGCATTTCCGGATTTTTCACTCGACCCGGGCCTTGCCGACCTCAAGCGATTTCCAGCGACGGGCTCGCCCTACACTGACACTTCAAACTGGAACAGCCTGAGCAAGGCTGACAAGGAAATTATCAATCGCATCCTGGTGAACTACGGCAAGGCCATTGAGGCCTATCTCAGAAAGCTCGTGAGCCGCGACGCTCCGTTTGACCGCTTCGTCGCCGGCGACCACCGCGCGATCAGCCATGAGGCTAAGCAGGGTCTTAAACTGTTTATCGGCAAAGCGGGATGCATTCATTGCCACAACACTCCCCTCTTTTCCGACGACGATTTCCACGTGATCGGCTTGCGCATTGATACCAGCCTTTCGCCTCATGCCGATCCCACCGAGACCGGGCGAGCAGCCAACCAGGCGCTCATCTGCGGCACCACGGTTGCGGATGGCGACTTCAACGTGAATGGACATTTCAGCGATGATCCGGCCACTACTCGCAACGGTAATTTCTGCAGCCAGACCATTTCTCCGGGCATGTGGCGCACCAAGGGCCTGCGCCAGGTTGCTGAGACCGCTCCGTATTTCCGCGACGGCCAGGCCGCCACGCTCGATGATGTCATCAATTTCTATGACCGAGGCGGAGATCCGGAGGGCACTTTCCTGGGCGGCCCCAAACAGATCCGGCCGCTGCATCTCTCTGCCGAAGAGAAAGCGCAACTGAAGGAGTTTCTGAAAACGCTGACCGGCGAGCCTGTGCCAGCGCAATTCCTGCGGGACCTGCACAATTGATCGTCCGCACCCCAAGAAAAGGAGAACCTCATGGGCGATCTGAATTCACTTTTTTATGACTCTCCAACCAATTCGTACTGACAAGGACAGCCGAAAGAATTTCTTTGTAGCGGAGATCAGTTCATTTGGTGAGCTCGGTGAGCTTGCTCCAAATTCTGCGTCGTTTGGGTTGCTCGTGGCTTGCGACGCTAGCAAGTTATCCGCAGACCTGATTGGTCAGGTTGCAGACAAGCTGTATGCTCGCGGGCTGTCATATCTTTGCACGTGGGGGCCTGACTGCGAACGCGTTCATGACGTGTTTGACGAAGCTGGAGTAATTAGCCAACAATTCGCTATGACTACCTGGCATGATGACGAGCCACTGGAAGAAGCGGCCTGGTTCTTTATCAACCATGCAGTTCCGGAAAAAGTCGAAGAACACGCTTGGTCAGATTGGATTGCCGTTGCCGTAAACAACCCAGAATGGCTCAAGGATCTCGCCACAGCGTTGCAAGGGCAATAGTTCCTGCCTACAACCAGGCGCTGAACTTGATAAAATCCAAGTATTGACTCAGGCTTCCCAATCTGATCGCCAAGCGCCTGGCCCCGGTACGATCCCGTTTTTATTGAGCCTGCCGCAATTCAGAAGAGACCCGCTCAACGGCTTTTTTCAGTCCGCTCTCCGATACGGAGACGTTGTTCGCTATCGCAGCCTGTGGACCACCCACCAGTTGAGCAATCCGGCGGACATCCAGCAGGTGCTGCAAACCAATGTCGCAAATTACCGCAAAGGGCGCGACTACCAGATACTCAAATCTTCCCTGGGCGAAGGGCTGCTCATCAGCGAGGGCGAGCTGTGGCAGCGGCAGCGCAAAATGACTCAGCCGTCTTTCCAGAGCCACCAGGTGGGCTCGTTCGTCCGAATCATGGATGAGCACACCGAGATTCTGCTCCGGCGTTGGGAGCGCTATGCCGACGAACAACAGGCCTTTGACGTGGTGCCGGAGTTAATGCACCTCACGCTCAACATTGCCAGCCAGGCGCTCTTTACCACCAACCTGGATTCCGAGATTGAGGTTATCCGAGAGGCCCTGGAGATAGGACGCGAATATTCGGTGGACCGGGCCTGGTCGGTCATCCGCCTGCCGCAAAACATTCCTACCTCGCGCAACCGCAAGTACTTGCGGGCTCTGGCAAAATTCCACCGGGTGATTGACCAGATGATTGCCGCCCGGCACCAATCGCCGGAGCGCATCGCCGACCTGCTCACCATGTTGATGGAGGCCCGCGATGAAAGCGGCGGAGCCATGACGGACAAGCAACTTCGCGACGAAGTGGCCACGCTCCTGACCGCCGGACACGAAACTACTTCGTTGGCGCTTTCCTGGGCATGCTACCTGCTCGCGCGGCATCCCCAGGTGGCGGAGCGGATATGCGCGGAGATCCAGTTTCTGAACGGCAGGGCTCCGGCGTATGAGGATCTCTTCCGGCTCAAGTACACCCGCAATGTCATTGAGGAGATCATGCGTCTTTATCCGCCGGTGTGGGTGCTCTCCCGCACGCCGGTTCAGGACGATGAAATTGGCGGCTATCGGATTCCTGCCGGATCGGAAATATTGATCTTCCCTTACATTACCCACCGGCATCCGAAGTGGTGGACAGAGCCGGACAAGTTCTGTCCGGACCGCTTCTCCCCGGAAAACTCCTCCGGACGTCCGCGCTATGCCTACCTGCCCTTCGGCGCAGGCCCCCGTACGTGCGTGGGGCTCAACTTTGCCATGACGGAGATCCAAGTGGTGCTCGCTCTTCTGCTGCAACGCTTTCGACTGGAGCCAGCCTCTGAGAATGACACTGTACGGCCTGATCCCTCGGTCACGCTGCGTCCTTTGCCGGGAGTGCGGGTCAAACTCAGCAGGAAGAATTGAAATTCAAATTGGAAATTTGAATTTAGAATGGCCCGATGCCCACGTTCCGCATTGACGAAGATCATAAGTTCATCTTTCAAGATGGCAACATAACTCACCCTGTTTATCGAGACGGTAACGGGCCTGGTGTGCTGATCCTGCATGAGCTGCCGGGGATGTCTCCCAAGTGTATCGAGCTGGCGCAACTGGTAATGGAGCAGGGATACACGGTCTACCTGCCGTTGCTGTTTGGCGGTCCTGGGCAGTTTTCCATGGGTAAGGGGCTTCTCTCTCTGATCAAGTTGTGCGTGACCAGGGAGTTCACCTGCCTGAGCATCAATGGCCCCAGCCGCATCTCCAACTGGCTGCGTGCGCTTTCGCGCAGGATCAAGAGCGAATGTGGCAGTAAAGGAGTTGGCGCCATTGGCATGTGCATGACCGGCAACATCATCATCTCGCTCATGCTTGACGATTCCGTGATGGCTCCGGTCATGACTCAGCCTTCCTTTCCCATCTGGAACATCGGCTTTCCCGGACTGGCCTCCAAAGAGGCGCGCAAGCGGGCGCTGGCCGTTCCTGATGACGATGTAAAGCTGGCGGCTGAGAGGGCCAGGGCCAAAAACGTTCCGCTATTGGCCTATCGCTTCGCCACCGACACCCATGTTCCTGCCGAACGTTTCGTCAGCCTGCGCGAGGCCTTTGGCCCATGTCTGCGAGGCCGGGAAATTCCCACCGGTGCGGCCCATCCGGGGAACATTCCTGACGGCTCGCATTGCGTGCTCACCGAAAGTTTTGTGAATACTCCAGGACACCCGACCCGGCAGGCGCTGGATGAGATATTGGAGCATTTTGCTGCGCAATTGAAATGAAAAACCGGGTTCACCACAAAGGACGCTAAGCCGCAGAGGAATCAAATCTCCTTGAGACTCAGTTGGGGCCCTAAATAAGCGCAACGCTGAGCAACAGATAGCTCACGCCGAACCAGGTCAGAAATCCCACGGTCTTCATTGCTGCGCGAAAATAGAAACTGTCGAGCATGCGATTGTTTTCTCCACTGAACATATGTTTCTCCTGAAATTCTTAATCTTTGTTGGCTGATGTCTTGCCCACCTGTCCTATGTATTCGCACACCGGATGCCAAACAAGTGACGCCCATAAGTCATTGATTTGAGAGAAACAATCTGCCGAGTCCTAAGGTGGAAGTGGACATGCCCGATGTTCGCTTTTGCAACCAGGTGTTCGAGATCGAACAATGGCCGCAATCTTCAAAGAGTCCGTCATTAAAAGAATCTCTATTGCTTGAAAAGGATCCAAAGATTTATGTTCTGTCATAGGGAGATTTGCCATGCCAAGGATCAAACCGTTGGAACGAGCAGAAGCTCGGTGGAGTATTCGCTGGATCTATGGAGCGGCCAAACGCAAGTTCGGAAAAGAACTCGGCCCGATGAAGGTGCAAGCCCGTATTCCGGGTATTTTGTGGGCCTCTTCAATCATGAGTTTGTTTCTGGACTGCAAACACCACGCTCCGCACCGTCTTAAGTCTTTGGTGAGCATCAGGACGGCGGCGCGTGTAGGGTGTCCGTTTTGAATGGACATAGGCTCTGCCGTGGGCAGAAAAACGGGGCTGAGCGACGCGGAGATTGCCGCGATTTCCGGATTCCGGGACGAAGACTTCTCCGAACCCGAACAACTGCTTCTCCACTACGCCGACCAGATGACATCCACTCCGGTAACGGTAAGCGATGAACTCTTTGCCGCGCTCAAAACTCATTTTGACGACAACCAGCTTCTGGAACTCACCGCCGATATCGCCCATGAGAACTACCGCGCACGCTTTAATCATGCGCTGGAGATTGGCAGTGACAACCTATATTGTCCACTGCCGGCGCCAAAGCAGGAGAGTCTTACCGCTGATAAAGTAGCAATTGGCAAATAGCAAATGGCAGTTAGCCGTTAGTTCTTAGCCGTTAGCCATTGGCCCTAACACTTGGCCATTGGCGCTCAGTGTAGTGGCTAAAGCCTTTGTTCCAATTTGCTTCCAGGAATCTGGTTTATCGGGCTACCCGCATCGGCATTTTGGCTGAATGCTG
>DATMMY010000195.1:0-14999 GCA_035569515.1 Candidatus Solibacter sp.
GCTTCCAGAAGCGTGTTCTTGGATTTCTGGGCAATGGCCAGGGCCCGCTCGTGCAATTCCACCGCTCTTTTGCTGTCTCCCATGGAGGAGTGCAGCCCGCCGATGCGGTTAAAGATCATGGCCTGGCGCTCCGGCTGATTCAGGCTCTGCCATATCTCCAGAGCGCGGCCATAGCTTTCCACCGCCGCCCTCTTGTTGCCCAGCGATGACTCCGCCGCGGCCAGATTCTCATAGGCCTGGGCCTCCCAGGTAGGCGCTTTGGCGGCATGAAATAAGGACGCCGCCAGATTGAACTGCTTCCGTGCCTCGTCCTGGCGCTTGAGTGCGAGATGGACTCCACCCAGGTTATTGACCGCCATGGCCTGTCCAAAGGGCTGTCCAATGGCTCCATAAGTCCCCAGCGCCAGGGCGAAATACTCTACGGCTTTCTGGTATTCGCGTGCATCGTGGAAGGTCCCGCCCAGGTTGTTGAGCACGGTCGCCTTCTTCTCCGCATCCTGAAGGACGGAAAAGTATTCGAGGGCCTTCTGGAAATATTCAATCGCCTTGGCGGTATCTTTGATTTCCTTGTAATAGCTGCCCAGGTTGTTCAGGGCGATGCCTTCTTTCCAGGGATCTCCAGCCGTCTTCGCCAGTCTGAGCTGGTCGTTCAACTGGTCCAAATTGGCTCTTGAATCCTGCAACAGCAAATCCTCTTCTCTGGAACACCGGGCTACAAAACTCCCTGGCAATTGTCTCTAACAGGCCTTCGGGGCAATTCCATGAAATAATCTACCTACTGGCTGAATCAGGCAAGTGGAAAGTCTGGCTCGGCTTTGTTCAATTCCAGGCCTCATTTGGGCCGGGCAGCCGTAAGGAAGGCAAAACAGGGCCGTGCGGAAGTGGTGGAACTCGCAGACACACCATCTGCTTGCTTTACTAATTCTCTATAAGCTTCTGATATTAAACCTATTATCTTCACATCAATCAGTTCCATTGGGAAGCGAAGCTCACGGCGCGCCACTTGACGTGAGAGCAGTTCTAGTGGATGGCCATCTCGCTTAGGAACAGCTGGGGAGGTTATATATGGGCCGCGACCTTGGCGGGCAGGGTGAACTGAAACGTTGCACCCCGCCCGGAGGCGCCGGCGGCCCACAAGCGGCCGCCATGCGACTCAATGATCGACCGGCTGATGGGCAGCCCCATACCAGTCCCGTTATCCTTGGTCGTAAAAAATGCCCTGAAGATCTGGTCCGCCCGCTCCGGGGGCAATCCGACACCGGTATCGCTGACCGAGATCAGCAGTTGAGCATCGCCGGCTTCCGACTTGATGGTAAGCTCACCTCTGCCATTCGTTCCCTTCATGGCATCGATGCCGTTGAGCATGAGGTTCATGAATACCTGCTGCAGTTGCACTCGGTCTGCCATGACCCTGGGAATATCCTCAGCAAGCTCGGTGCGAATGGAGATGAAGAAGCGGTTCGCCTCGCTGCGCAGCAGGACAATCATTTCTCGAATGAGCTCATTTACGTCAACCAGCTCCCGCTGCAGAGCGCCCTTCTTGAACAGCGAACTGATGCGGCTAATGATGTCAGCCGCGCGCGTTACGTCGTTGACCATTCTTGATGCGGCGTCGCGTGCCTCTGCCACATCGGGCTGATCGCGACCAAGCCATCGCAAGCAGGTTTGAGCGTTTGTTGCTGCTGCGGAAATCGGCTGCTTGATTTCGTGCGCCAGCGATGCCGTCAACTCCCCCATGGTCGTCACCCGGCTTAAGTGTGCAAGATCGGCCTGTACCTGGCGCAATCTCTCGCGCTCTTCATCCGCCCGCCTGCGTTCGGTCACGTCGATCAGGATACCCACGAATTCGCCGACATCGCCGGACGGGTTGAAAACAGGATGACCTGTTCCGTACACGTATTTCGTCGTACCGTCTGGAAGAACGACTCGGAAATGCGCATCAAAATCTCTCCCCGCGTGGCTTGCGCTCTCGAACGCTTGCAAGACCCGGGCTCGATCTTCCGGATGAATACGGTGTATACATTCTTCGAATGTAGGTATCCCGCTCTCCGGATCGAAGCCATACAAGCGGGAATGCTCTTCGGACGAGTGGATCAGCTCTCCCGTGAAGGCATGGCATGCCCAGCTACCTGTGTGCGTTAGCCTCTGCGCTTCCGCCAAATAAGCCTCGCTCCTGCGCAGCGCCTCCTCTGCCCGCTTGCGTTCCGTCACGTCCATCACGGTGCCCACGAACTCCACGAGGTCGCCCGATGGACTGAGAACGGGATGGCCTACCAGGTGGATGTCTCTGATCTGCCGGCCGGCATGAACGATTCGGTAATCCAGCTCGAACTCCGCTCTCTCACGCCCTGCTGTCTCGACCGCTTCCCTGACTTTGGCTTGATCATCCGGATGGATGCGCTGAAAGAACGTTTCGTATCGCGGTTGTCCACCGTGCAGATCAAAACCTAGCACGCGGCAGCATTCCTCGGACAAGTACCTGATCTCGCCCATGGCAGGTCTCAATGCCCAACTGCCCGTATGGCTGAGCCTCTGCGCTTCTGCTAAGTAGGCCTCGCTCTCCCGCAGCGTATTTTCCGCCTGCTTTGCTGCGGTGACGTCCGTCACGGCACCCACATATTCGAGGGTGCCCGGGGAAATCTCCACCGCGCGAGCTAAAACGTAGAGGTACTTGACCGAACCGTCCGGCATCAACAAACGATGCTCAAAATCAAGATTCGCCCTTGCCTCGGCTGCCCGGTCGATAGTCTGCTGCACGAGATCTCTGTCGTCGGGATGAATTCGCCGGAATGCTAACTCCAACGTGGGCTTAATCGCTCGATCATACTCAAAGATCTTGTAGGTTTCCGCCGACCAGTAGATTTCTCCACTCGCAACGTTCCAGCCGAAACTGCCAGTGCGGTTCAGACGCTGCGCCTCGGCCAGGTAAGCCTCGCTCTGGCGGAGCGCCTCCTCGGCCCGCTTACGTTCGGCCCTTTGTGTGGCTTCTCGCAGCGCACGCAGCACCGACGGCACAAGCCTCGATAAATGCGTCTTCAGAACGTAATCCGTTGCGCCAATTTTGAGCGCTTCAATCGCCACCTCTTCGCCAAGCGTTCCGGAAACAAAGATGAACGGTACGTCCGGGCAGGCTTTCATTACGAACTTCAATGCGGAAATGCCGTCGAACGAGGGAAGGCTGTAATCCGCCAGAATCAGATCAATTCCGCCTTGCTCGACGGAAGCCAGCAGCGCAGCCTCAGTATCGACCCGGGTCACTTCGCAGACGACACCTTCCGTCTCAAGCAGATCCTGAATTAGCTTCGTGTCCTTAGGATCATCTTCGATCGATAGAATCCGCAATGGGTGCCGCATGCTCTTTTCCTGACGATACTCACTTCCTTATACTTCCCGGCGGTGGCTCGTTAATCACTGCCCAGAAAACGCCCAGTTCCTTGATGGCATTCACAAACTCATGAAAGTCAACTGGCTTTACTACGTACGCATTCACTCCGAGTTTGTAGCTTGCCACCATGTCCTTTTCCTCTTTCGATGAGGTGAGCACAACTACGGGAATCATTCTCAGCTCCCCTTCGGATTTAATTTGCTTCAACACCTCCAACCCATCGACCTTGGGTAGTTTCAGATCCAGCAGCATGACTGCCGGGTTGCCGCTGGAGCGCATCTTGTACTCCCCACGGCAATACAAGTAATCGAGGGCTTGTTCGCCATCGCGAGTAACAATGACCTCATTGGCGAGGTTGTATTCCTCCAGCGCCGTGAGCGTAAGCTCCACGTCTTTCGGGTCGTCTTCAACCATCAAAATACGGCCTAGCTTGTTGTTTGTTATCTCCATAGTTGTCCTTGTGGTCTTGGAGCTGAAAAATAAAAAGTCGCGCCTCTACCAACGGCGCCCTCGGCCCAGACCTTGCCTCCGTGACGATGGATTATGCGCTGCACCGTGGCCAGTCCAATGCCCGTGCCTTCAAATGCATCAGACTGGTGCAGGCGTTGAAACACGCCAAACAGTTTGCCTACATACTTCATATCAAAGCCTACTCCGTTGTCCTTGATAAAAACTACCAATTCATCTCTGTTCTCATCGGCGCATCCGATCTCGATTTCGGCCTGAGGGCGCGGGCGCGTGAATTTAACGGCGTTGGCGATAAGGTTTACCAGTACCAACCTCAGCATCGAACGATCCCCATAGAAATCGGGCAGCGCGCCGATTTTCCAGACAATGTTGCGTTCCCCTGTGTCTTGCCGAACTTCGGTAAGAGCTTCCCTTACCAGCTGCGTCAGGTTAATCAGCGTCTTTCGCGTTTCAGCCCGCCCGATCCTCGAAAAAGCCAGGAGATCGTCAATCAGATTGCCCATACGCTTGGCCGACTCCAGCATCATCATGATGTAGTGGGTGCTCTTTTGATCCAGGACGGAGGATGCCTTCTTTTGAAGCAGCTCAGTATAGCCAGCGATATGGCGAAGGGGCGCACGCAGGTCATGCGAGACAGAATAGGCAAACGATTCAAGTTCTTTGTTGATGGCCTCGAGCTCCATTGAGCGCTTTGCCAGTTCCTGGTTGAGGCGTTGAATTTCCTCCTCCCGTCGCTTCCGTTGCGTGATGTCATTGCTCGTTTCCAGGATGGCCACAGGTCGCGCCTGCTCATCTCGGCGCAACGCGTATCGAACGGCCACCACCACTGTCGCGCCTTGGGCTGTCGTGCGCTTGAGCTCGCCCTCCCAGCGCCCGGTCCTAAGCAACTCGGCGTCAACGTCCTCGAGTGGCGCTGGAAACACTGTTTGCAGGAGTTGGTGGGAATGCTTTCCGATCGCGTCTTCGGGCGTCCACCCGTACAACTCCTGCGCGCCAAGGTTCCAGTACGTGATGATGAAATCCATATTACGGACGAAAATCGAGTCATGTGTAAGATTGAGCAGGCTGGCCTGCTCGGTTCGTTTCACCACTTCCCTCTGGAGTTCGTCGCGGGATTGCAGAAGCTGTTGCTCGGCGCGGTGCCGGACCGCGCTGAACCAGGTGAGAAGTGACGCAAACAGTATGAAGACAGCATAGTACGGGAGCTCAGAACTTCTAACGTAGAAGCTATAGCGGGGCTCAGTAAAGAAGTAGTCGAAGGCTAAGCTTGAAAGTACAACCGCAAAAATCGCAGGCCCGATTCCTGCGTACCAGACGGTTACGGCAATGGCAAACAGGAAAAGCGGCACTTCCACGCTGCGGAAATCGTAGCGTTGCGCCAGAAGCGCCAGGCCCAGGGCAATGGCGAAGGAAGCGGCTGCAAGACCGTAGCGCAGAATGGGAGAGTGTGCAAACTGCAATTGGCGATTCGGCCAGGCCATGGTTCGCCTCACATCGACGCGGGGTGACATTTCCACTACGCCTGCAAATGCCCCGAAGTTTACCGCTCACCTAAAACCCGAGGAATCGCATGAGGTGATTCTTACTCTCTTCAGATTGAGGCACTCGGGGAGTTGGACTGGCGACGGGTTGCTGTGCTGTCGGCCGAATTCTGGGTTTGAGAACAGGAAATGGACAGGAAGTTACTTCTCCAATCCTGCTGCAGGCGCCTACGTACCGACAAAGTATCTGTCCGTGTCACTGCGATATGAATTGTAACAGAGCCCGTCGAAATTCGTCACGACCAGCACCCGGTATTGGGACCGCCGAGGACGGCTGATTCTCGTTGTGCGGCTAGCGCGGGCGTACTGGATGCTCGGACTCTTGTTTAAGCCTCACATTCTGAACGCTGCACAATCGCGAGATGAAGGAAGCTCGAGCCTCTGCTCGAAAGGTCCGAGTGCGAAAATGTGTTCACCAGCCCGCAGGATCCCACGAAACCTTTGGGGGCCCAGGGTCTTGGAAAAGCAGATCGCAGCTCTCCGCAAGAAAATCAAGACCCATCCCGGCTTCGGTTTGCATGCCCTGCGGCAATACCTTTTCTCAAGGCCGGCGAGCACACCGACCCGTTTACATTGCAGTATGTCGCAGGACACGATAACATTAAGAACACCATTCGCTATGTGTACCCGCAGGAGGAAGCGGTGCACCGGTTGTTCGCCCGCCTGGGGACGCTTGAGCGTCTTGAGGGAAAGTGGGCGGAGCGGCCAGAAGGTTCAGGGTCGGTGCATCCGGTACAATGGTTGCAGCCCTCAGGCGTCATCGATCCTAAGTTTTTGAATTTAAGCAGTTTAAGTAAATGCGGAAGTGGTGGAACTGGCAGACACACCATCTTGAGGGGGTGGCGCCGTGAGGCGTGGGGGTTCAAATCCCCCCTTCCGCACCATAAGTTTCTGAAAGGGATTTTCCGTCTAAATCAATGCTGACTGCTCTTATCACTATAGTTCACGTGCTCGTGTGCTCTGTCCTGATCATTGTTGTGCTCCTGCAGCACGGCAAGAGCGCTGATATTGCCGCCACCTTTGGTGGCGCCGGCAGCCAGACGGCCTTTGGCCCTCGGGGCACGGCAACACTGCTTTCCAAGGTCACCACGTGGTGCGCAGTTATATTCATGCTGACCTCCATTTCGCTGACTATCTTTGCCAACAAAAAACACTCAAACTCGGTCATGCAAAGTCTCCCAAGCGCTCCCGCAGAGAAAGCTCCGGCCCAGCCGTCTCCAACGAAGAAATAACAGGCTTTCTGCCGCGCCAACACCCTTGGCGCGAAGCCCTGATCTCTATTGCTGTTGTATGCACTTGGCAGCGATGAGTGTGATGTCGTCGTATTGCTCCTCGGGACTGAACTGCTGGACCTCATCCACAATAGCCGTCAGCAGTTCCCGTGGAGACAATTCACGGTGCCGCCACAACGCCTCGATCAAGCGCTGTTCTCCAAATTCCTCTCCTTCGGGGTTGAAGGATTCGGTGATGCCGTCTGTGTAGAGTGCCAGCGTGTCACCCGGAAGGAGGCGGCACTCTCTGATCGAGCAGTCCCATTCTTTGAAGAGGCCCACAACCGTACAGGTGGAATTGAGCCGTTCCAGAGTGTTATCGCCTCGGAGCACGAAGGCGGAGAGATGTCCACAGTTCGCGTAACGCAGGCGTTGCGCCTGGTCGTCATATTCCCCAAAGAACAGGCTGGCATAGGCGTTGTCCGGCGTATTGTCATAAAACAACTGGTTGACGGAACCCAACAGGCCTTGCGGCCCGTCCCACGCGATGGCGCACTGGCTGCGCAGGTTCGCCTGCAGATTGGCCATCAAGAGAGCACTGGCAATTCCCTTTCCTGAAATGTCTGCCAGCACCAGCCCGACCCGTTCTCGGCCCAGATTGAGGAAATCATAGTAGTCGCCGCCCACCTGGCGGGCTTGAATGCAGAGACCTGCATAGTCGAGCGTTCTCAGGGGCGGAAGGACCTGCGGGAAGAGTCTGGCCTGCACCTGCTTAGCAATTTCCAGCTCGTGGGCCGCGCGGCGCTCGGATTCCAGCTTCTCCGCCGCGGCGCGTCGTTGTTCTTCAACGGCCCGGCTCATTTCGTCGAAGCCGACCAGCGCGAAAGAATTCCGATCCAGATCTTCGAAGCGGGTGAATACTCCTCCCCAAACCGGCGTCGTCTGCTTCCCCGGCAGAGGCGCGGCACTCGTGTCCCCGTCCGGTGCCTTCTGCTGATACTTGACCCGCCTCAACCGGGGCGTATAAACGAAGCGAACGCCGCGTTGTCTCCATTCCTTGTACTTGGCGGCAACATCTTCGGCAACAAACGCAATCCCTGTGGGCCGGCCGATCAGTTTGTACTCCTCCGACTCCGGACTGGGGGCAATCAGGGTAAGCACTGCCGTGCCGTCGGGAGGGGCAACGGCCACCCAGCGTTGTCCGGATTGAAGGCAGACATCAAAGGCCAGACTGAATCCAAGCTGGTCCTGGTAGAAGCGCAGGCTCCGGTCCAGATCACTGACGAAAATGTTGACCGCGTGAACGCGCAAATAGGAGTTCTGCCGGTCCTCTTGAAGATTGGACTGGTCCGCCAAGCCGAATGAAATTGAGTTTGCCATTTGTGAATAATCAGGCTAGCAGCTAAAGCCCTGTAGCGAGTAGCATAACTGCATGTTCCATAAAATCTTCCCAGTTGGCCCGCTGCAATGCAACTGTTCCGTCATTGGCGACGAACAGACCCATGAAGCCATGGTCATTGATCCTGGCGACCAGGTTGACGAGATCCTCAACATTCTGCGCCAGCAGAACCTCAAGCTGACACAGATCGTGGTGACCCATGCCCACATCGACCATGTGGGCGGAGCCATGAAGCTCAAAGCCGCTACCGGCGCTCCTATCCTGATGAATCAGGATGACCATGCCCTGCTGAAATTGCTGGACGTCCAGGCCACATGGGTGGGGATGCAATCACCCGGCCCGGTCCAGGTGGACGATGCGGTGAGCAACGGACGCGTCCTCAAGGTCGGCAATATCGCCGCCAGCGTCATCCATACGCCTGGGCATACCGAGGGCAGCATTTGCCTGTATTTTCCCCAGGAGAAGAAACTGATCGCCGGAGACACCCTCTTTGCCGGAAGCATCGGTCGCACCGACCTGCCCGGCGGGTCGTTTGAGAAGATCATGAATTCCCTCCACAGCCGGGTCATGGCGCTGCCCGATGACACTCACGTAATCCCGGGACACGGACCAGCCACCACCATCGGGCAGGAACGCGTGACAAATCCATTTCTGCAGAAGTAAAGGAAACGGAGCTGCCTTGCAGGAAAACCGCCAAGGATGACTGCGAGCGGGCTGCGCATGTTTACCGCGAATCGTCTTCACCACCGGCTCATCAGGAAAACGACAGGGCCGGCGGAAGATCTCGTGAAAGCGCAACCACTGACCACGATACTGGATAGCAATCCCCCATTTTCCCACTCTCGGCTTCAAATCATTGTTAAGTTTATGATTTTTCACTCACCGCGAGGTCGAACGCTTCACGCAGAAACGGCATGATCGTGCGCAGCTCCTCGGCCGTCCGGACGAGGGCGACGTGCGACACGCGTTTGTCACCTTTTGCGACTTTGATGAAGTACGGTGCATTGACCTTGCGACCGATGTGCACCACCACGCGCAGCGCGTCGCGCATTACCGTCAGGTCGGCAAAGATGCGTGTCGTCCGGAACAGCGCGTACCGGTCACGTGTGACTACCTCCACGTCGCCAAAACCCTTTACAGTGGTTTCAAGCTTCCGGTAAAGATCGGTCAGTGCAGTAGGCCTGTCTTTCAATAACGTAGCAGCGCTTCCCACGCCACACGCGTGACGTTGATTGACCTGACGAAAGGTGCGATCACACCGTGGACATACCCAACTCATGGGTTTCAATATACCGCAAACACACATCTGTCAAGGTTCAAACTTCAGAAGAAGAACAGGCCCTTTCCTTACGCCGTAGGCTTGCGCGCAACGAAGCGGAGCGCACTAAGGAAAAGTAGGGAATTTCGTCAGGCTACACTACCTCTGAACAGCTATAAAGTCTTTGAAATTATGGCAATTCTGGCAGTTATGGCAATCTTGCCAATTTGAGGCACCGGTTGTATTTCCACCTGAACTGCTGTACAGTTCGTGCCATAGGTTCCCTGGTTTGCACTGTGGAGGGGAAAATGAAACGCCTTCTCTTGGTTGGCGGCCTTGCTGTAGCGCTTTTGCCTGTGGGATGTCTCCGCAACTACCGAGGTTCTTCACCCGCTTATAGCGGCGGTTACAGCACCTATAACAGCAGCTACAGGTATTCTCATCGCCGGCATGACGATGATCACCATCGACACCACCACCACGGCGGCGGTGGCGGGGGTCATCATGATGGCGGAGGCCACAACGGCGGTGGCGGTCATCACGACGGAGGCGGACACCATAGCGGGGGCGGTGGTCACCACAGCGGAGGCAGTAACCACGACAGTGGTGGAAGTCACAAGCGTTGAGATAATTTCTATTTGGCCCGCAGCCGCGGATCAGTCTTGCACGAGCCAATCGAGGGCTTCTTTTTTGGTGGAAAAATGAGGTATCTTTCGCTTGGAGAAGGCCTGTACTGCATCGTAGATCAAGCTCTGCAGCCCGGAAATTCCAATCACAGCGCCGCGCTTGACATACGGATCGTTGGCCACCGTCGTCTCTTTCAGCAAGTGGACCGACTCCTGGTCGAAGAAGGTCCCTGTCACATCGTTTAAGGTGAGCGCCGACTTGAGCGGCATCTGCGAAAGCACCCGATGCCCTTCTCGCAGCAACTCCTTCAGGATGTTCGCGTCGCAGGCGACATAATCTACAAACAAGATTTGCTTGCCTCGATACTCAATAAACTTCACACGGCCATCTGCGGACGACATACGCGGTATCTTACCACCGAACAATGTTAAGTAAACTCACGAAAATAACATAGGAAAGTAACTGGGATGATACTGGCTATTTTCAAAATGCCATAACGGTAAAAACCTAGTCTTGCACCAGCCATTGCAGCGCCTGCTCCCTGCTGGTAAATTGCGGAAGTTTGCGCCTGGAGAAAGCCTGTACAGCTTCATAGATCAGGCTTTGCAGTCCGTTGATTCCAACTACCGCACCGCGCCTTACAAACGGAGCGTTGGCCGCGACCATGGACTTGAGAAATGCTACGGCCTCATGATCGAAAGTGGCTCCTGTTACATCATTCAAAGTAAGCACTGAATTGGGAGGCTCCAGCGAAAGTAAACGATGCCCTTCGCCTGCCACTGCCTTCATCATGGTCGCGCCACAATCGGCATAGTTGATAAAGAGTACTTTCTTGCCTAAGTGCTCGATGAATTGCACACGTCTGGCAACAGGCGTAAGGGTCGCTTGGCTCGGATCGGATAATACCTGGGATGAGTTCATGGCGGCATCTTAGCCTCAGCCACCCATGAATGAAAACATGACAAAAGTAAGCCCCGGAAACACAAGTACTACGGGCCTACAGCCACACAATCACACCCTTAACTGAGCTTGGCCAGTGGGATTCAAAGGCAGCGGGGATATGAAGCAGGTGTGCGATTGTCGTAAACACAGCATGTTGCCTGAATTTCCCGGCTTATCGTTTTATTCAGCGCTCATCAGCGGCAATGTTCTTGTGTCATGACACCGATTCCATTTCCAGCAGTTCCGCAGCCTTGGCTTTGAGCCCGCGCAAGTCAAGCTTGCCCGTCCCGAGGTAGGGCAAGGTCTCCACGTGGAAAAACTGATTGCTTTTAGGTTTCCACAGAGCAGGCAGGTCGCACTGCGCCAGCTTTTCCAGCACTACCGCGAGCTTGTCGGGAGAAAGAGTGTGCAGCACTACAATCCGCTCGCCCCGCTTCTCATCCGGCGCAGAGGACACGGCGAACACCTGCTCCGGGGTATCCATCAGTTCATGCAGCTTTTCTTCAATCTTGATGTGCGGTACCATTTCGCCGCCGATTTTGCTGAAACGGCTGAGCCGGTCCGTGATCACCAGGAAACCGCCATCTTCCACAGAGACAATGTCGCCGGTTGTGTACCACCCATCTTTTAGGACCTCCTCCGTTTTGTCCGGACGGCCCAGGTATCCCTTCATCACATTGGGGCCCTTCACCTGGAGCATTCCCGGCTGGTTCCCAAGAAGCGGCTGGAGGCTTTCCGGATCGACAATGCGGACGCTGATTCCCGGTAAAGGATGGCCAACCGTCCCCCGGCGAGAGCCCACCTGGCGTACACCCGGAGCACGGAAGTCCCGTGTATTCACCGCCACCACTGGCGAGCACTCCGTGCAGCCGTAGCCTTCAATCGGCCGGATGCCGAAGATATCTTCAAAGGCCAGCGCAACCCTCTCCACAAGTTTTTCCGCGCCCACAATCACAAATCGCAGGCTCCCAAAATCTTCCGGCGAACAGCGCCGCATGTAGGCTTGCAGAAACGTGGGAGTAGCAATCAGGAACGTGGCGCGGTACTTCCCCGCCATCTCGCTGATCACCGTGGCATCCAGCGGATTGGGATGGAAAACTACGCCCACTCCATACACCGAGGGCAGCCACAGGGTGGCGGTGAATCCAAACGAGTGGAAGAACGGCAGGATGCCGAGGAACCTGTCGTCAGTCCTGAGCAGAAAAACCTGGGCCATCTGCCGGATGTTGGAAAAAACGTTGTAGTGGGTGAGCATCACGCCTTTTGGATCGCCGGTGCTGCCACTGGAAAAAATCACCGTGACCAGGTCGTCGGCGGTGCGGGTCGGCGCTCCCAAAGCACGCTTCAGCAACCTGTAAGGCAGCATCCAGGCAAAAAACAGGGATGCCAGCTTTTCCATGGTCCGTGGTTGCGCCAGCGCCTCTTCCAGAAAAACCGTCCGTCCCGGTATCTCCAGCTTGGGAAAGCGTTCCACAAAGGCCTTGGAAGTAATCACCGTCTGCAGGTTGCACTGCCGTCCGCACGAGGCAAGGATCTCATTGCTCGCCGTGTAATTGAGATTCACCGTGACCCGCCCCAGAAGAGTCGCAGCAATATTCACCAGCGCTCCACCCACGGAAGGCGGCAAAAGAATCCCAACCATCTCCTGGTCTTTCCAGACATCCTTGAGCCGCCGCGCCACGAACATCGACTTCACCAGCATTCCGCCAAAACGCATCTTGGGTATGCGTCCATCGGCCAAGGCAAAGTGCATTGGATGTCTGCGGGCGCAGCGTACGAACTCTCTGTCGAGTGTTGTCCGTGTCTCCGGGTCCGTCACAAAGGCCGTGGTCTGCAACTCTTGCACCGCCCGGCGGACCTCCCCTGCCGTGGCGCTGCCGGGTAGCCACGCGCCAAAGCTCACGGTGACGGGATACGGCAAGCGTTGCGGCAGCTTCCACAGGAACCGGTTGCGCTCAAAGCTGAAGATGCTGCCCCACACGCCATGCAGGTTTACCGGCACAACGGGCGAATCTATGCCCTTCATGATCCGCTCCAGGCCTCGATGGAACGGCAGCATTTGCCCGGTGCGCGTGATCTGCCCTTCGGCAAAGATGCAGACAATCTCGCCGTTGCGAATGGCGTCACTGGCGGTCCGCAGCGAAACGATCATGTCCCGGGGGCGCAGTTCAGAGGAGACCGGAATCGCTCTCATCATGCGGGCAAAGGGCTTCATGAAGCTCCGGTCGTAGATGTCCTTGTGCATCATGAACCGGATGGGCCTGTCGGTGGAAGCCATCAGCAGCAACACATCTACAAACGACATGTGGTTGGAGACAAACAGCGCGCCGCCCTTTTCCGGAACGTTGTCGCGTCCGATCACCCGGATGCGGTAAACCGTGTGCGTTACGAACCACAGCAGCAGCCGCAGGAACCAGTCCGGCAGCAGGTACAAAACGTAAATTGTGCCAAGAAGGGTAATAAAGGAAGTGGCCAGGAAGACGCCACGCGCATCCAGATGCCCCACCGTCGTCAGCAGAAAATATACTCCGGAAGCGGCCGCCACTCCTACAAATGTCAGCAGGTTGGCGGCCGCCAGGATGCCTCCTTTGGCATCCGGGGCCGGACGGTGCTGGATCAGAGTGTTCACCGGCACCACAAAGAAGCCGGCAAAAAATCCCAGGGCAAAGCAGACGCAGGCAACGCTCGCAAATGAATGTGGGAAGATCCCCACGGCCGCCGCCATAATGGTCATGCCAAAAGAGCCCAACGGAATCAGTCCGTATTCGATCTTGTTGCCGGAGAGGTAACCGGCCACCACACTGCCAATTCCAATTCCTAACGCCAGCCCTACATCCAGCAGAGAATTTTTTGTGGGCTCCAGATGCAGCAGGTCTCTTCCATAAACAACCACGGTGGGCAGATACAAAGCGCCTAAGAACCAGAAGTATGTATTGCCCAAGACCGCCAGAAACAGCGGGCGGTCCCGGTACATGATCCTGATCTGTCCAAAGAGATCGCCCAGAAAATTGATGCGGAATTTCTTGTGCGGCGCTGCTGCCGGAACTTTGGAGATTCCCAGGCTGGAGATCAACCCCAGCGCTGCCAGAAGCACCAGGATGCCTCCCACATAGGCTTCACGTCCGTGAAACGACTGCGAGAGCCACCCTCCCGCGATGGTGCCGGCAATTACCGCCAGAAACGTCCCCAGTTCGATAACGCCGTTACCCCAGGAGAGCCATTTCTCCGGCAACAGCTCCGGCAGTAATCCGTACTTGGAAGGCCCGAACAGGGCAGCCTGGGTGGCAATGAGAAAGAGAATGGCGAGTTGGAACCCAAGGAGCTGTGTCTGCAGGGCCGCCACCGCCAGCGCCATGGCTGCAAGCTCAATGATCTTGGTAACAATAGTTACCTGCCGCTTGCTGAAGCGGTCGGCCAGAAAACCGCCCGCCATGCTGAACAGGATGAAGGGGACCGCAAAGAACAGGCCGACCAGTGAAACCAGCTTGTCGCGCTCCGGCCTGGCCAGCACCATTCCCAGAATCATGTAGGAGAGCAGATACCGGAACGCATTAGCGCTGAATGCTCCTTGAAACTGCGTAACAATCAGCGACCAAAAACCGGCTCGCCAGTTCGGAGCTGGTGTCGGCGACGATAAAGGTTCAGTGGATGGATCAGGTTGTTCAGGCACATCCGTTTGAAGACTTGCGTCCTGGAGACTTGCGCCGGCTTGGGGCATACATGGCCTCGATGTATTTCTAAAGGAGCCTTAGCTCGCTTGCGGCGGTGCTAATGTTACCTTGATGACGAAAGAAAAACCACTATCGGCGAAAACAACCGCACGCGTAAAGTGGATCAGTGTCTTCGATTGGCACGGCCGCTCTCTACTTTCATGTTGCACGATAAAGCAGGCACGGCAGTCGCACAAGCGGCAATCCATGGCAGAAGGACTTGTCACTAATTGTCGCGCTTGGCCGCCGCCCGCGCCTGTTTAAACACAGTGTCATAAATAAATGCGCATCAATCGAAAGCTACGCTGCCAAAAAAACTAGTCTTGCTGGTCTGAAGCGCAGTTATTTCAGGCGTTGTGTTTAATAAGGGCGCGTAACGGCAAAAAAAACGAGTGCAGAGAGTGGATCAGTGTCATTCTGAGCGGCAGCGAAGAAACTGCTCCGCTGCCTTTAAAGTG
>DATMMY010000196.1:0-3743 GCA_035569515.1 Candidatus Solibacter sp.
CTCCGCCCGTGCCTTTCCCAAAATCAAAGACACCCCTGGGAGACGGGCGTCCTTTTCACCGACTCGAATACGATATTCAGTTTTTGATGGAATGAAAGAGCCGAATTGTCCGCTTACTTTTTAGCGACCGCCTCATCGGAAGCGATCTTGCCATCGCGGATAAAGATGATGCGGTGCGCGTGTTGCGCAATGTCATTCTCGTGCGTCACGAGAATGATCGTGTTTCCCTGACCGTGCAGGTTGGCGAACAGCGCCATGATTTCTTCCCCCGTTTTCGAATCAAGATTTCCGGTGGGCTCGTCCGCCAGAACGATCGACGGGGAATTCACCAGCGCTCGCGCAATCGCCACGCGCTGCCTCTGGCCGCCGGAAAGCTCATTCGGTTTGTGGTTCATCCGGTCCATCAGGTCCACGCGTTCGAGCGCCTTTTTCGCTTTTTCGATGCGCTCTTCTGACGGCGTACCGTTGTAGATTAGGGGCAATTCGACGTTGTGGAGCGCCGTTGCGCGTGGCAGCAGGTTAAACGTCTGAAACACAAAGCCAATCTCTTTGTTCCGGATGTAAGCGAGCTCATCATCATCCAGGTCGCTCACCAACCGCCCCGCCAGCCAGTACTTTCCGGCGCTCGGTGAATCCAGGCAGCCGATTAGATTCATCAACGTAGACTTTCCCGATCCGGATGGCCCCATAATAGCCACGTATTCACCCTTGCGGATTTCCACGTCCACGCCACTCAGCGCGTGCACTTTCTCCGCTCCCATTTCGTAGACCTTGGTCAGCGCTTCGGTCTTGATCACTACGCCGGAGCTGACCAGGTCTTCCCGGTAAGAATCTGTGGCTGGTGTCTCGACAGGCATGCGAATCTCCCTCGTCCTTTGGCTGCGCGTCAGCTCTGCTGATCGTCTTGCTTCTTGGGCGCGCTGTTGTCCACCTTGACCTGGGACTCTGGCTTCAGGGTGCGCAGTGCCTTGTAGCTGCCGACGACGATTTCGTCGCCGGGTTGCAAGCCTTTGGTAATTTCGATATCCGTGACGCCTGCGATGCCGGTTTCAACGGGGCGAAACAAAGCCTTTTTTCCATTGATCACGAACACTCCCTGGACTTCGTCCTTTTTCGGATCGCCAGGGGCTGCAGGTGGCGGCGCTGCCAGCGTCACATTGGAACTGCCTTGCTTCTTCGCATTCTTGGCCGCTTCTTCCAAATCCTTGCGGGTTCGCACCGCCAGCGCCTGGATCGGAATGGCCACGACATTTTTCCGTTCCGCTGTTTTGATCTTGGCCGTCGTGGATAGACCGGGCCGCAGATTCTCAGGCGGATTCGCCAGCGTCACGACGACCTTGAAATCCTTCGCTTCCTGGGTGCTTGTCGTGGTCTGCGTGGTGGTGAGCCCCGAACTGCGGAGCACGGCCTGCGATCCAATCTCTGTCACTTTGCCTTTGAAAATTTTTCCAGGTACCGCATCGATTGTTACGTCGGCGTCCTGGCCCATTTTCACGTTGACGATGTCCGTCTCGTCGACCTTCACTTCCGCCGTCACCACCGACATATCCGAGAGGGTCATCAGAAAGCTGCCATTCGAATTCTGAATGCCGGGCACGACGTAGTCGCCCACGCGCTCTGGGAGATAACTCACGATCCCATTGATGGGAGATGTGTACGTAGTCTTCTGCAAAACATCCTTTAGGCGCATGCCCACCGCGCGGCCTTGATTCACCTGTGACCGCGTCTGATCCAACTGGGCTTTTAGAGACTGCACGCGCGAGCGCGCCGATTCGACCGCAGCCACGGCCCCATCATAGGTTGTTTTCCTTTGATCGAAATCCTGTCTGGGGATCAGACCATCCTTAAGAAGGCCCTGTCCCCGTTCGTAGTCCAGCTTGGCCTTCTCCAGGTTAGCTTGTTGCGAGATCAAATCGGATTGCGCGGCCTTGAAGCTGGCTTCCGCAGCCTCCACGCCAGACTCTGCCGAATTGACTGCCGCCGACTGCGCCTGCACATCGGCAGTCGCCTGCACATTTTCTTGCAGAAGCAACTTGTCACCCTTCTTGACGTGGTCGCCTTCCTTGACAAGGATGCCCGTGATTCTTCCGAAACCCTGGGCGGTCACATTGGTATAGGTTGTCGGCTTGATTTCGCCGGAGGCTGTCACCATGGAGACCAAGCTTTCCTGATTGGCCACTTTGGCCGTTTGGACGGTGACCACGCCCTTGTTCGCCTGGTTTACGCTGAACAGAACAATACCGCCGAGCACCACCACGGCGCCCGCGCCAATCGCAACTTTATGCCACGTCTTCATTCGATTCCCCTTCGAACCACCAAGCTGCCGTTATATTTCCGAAGTTCCGCCGCGGGGCTTATTTCAAGAAATCGCAAGAACGATCAAACCCGCGGGGACACGGATGTCCGTCGAACTGCCTCTACCCTACATACGCCCATTCAGGTCGAAATGTTTCGCGGGAGGTTTGCTCCACTTTCGCGTTTGGGCTTCAAAGCAGGGGACTTACTGGAACCGGTATCTCCGCCGGCGTCAGCCGCACCCTCTATGGACGTATAGCCAGCCCCAGATGCCATTATTCTATGTTCAAAACACCCGAAAGGAAAGAATTCCCGTCCCGCCAGGGCGGGACCCTCGCTGACAACCGACCCACTACCTTGGACGCAAGAAAACCTCAAATGGTCAGCCAGAAACAGACCATTCCCGCAATAGCTGGCCCCTCTTGCGACCTCCATTTAATGCTATATCAGGCCATTCGGCCGACTTACTTCGGCCGAACCGCCCGCGGAGAGGTGGCAGAGCGGCGGAATGCGGCGGTTCGCTGACGCCCATAGGCCACTTCGCTAGCTGATACAAAATTCAAATAAATCCTTTTGCCAGCCATCAGCTAGCACGATTCGCGATCTTTTTGAGTTTGCCGATTTTGCCCTGTTTTGGACCAATTTTAGCGACAAAGTGGTGACCGTTGAGCGTTTCTACCTCGCGCGGACATGAGGGTCACAAGCTCAAGCGCAACTTCTTCAATCAAAAAGTTTTGCTTATCGAGTAAAAAGTGTTGTAACAAACATCAGGTCGAGCCGAATTCTTGCATTCCAATTAGCTTAGTTTGGAGTTTCCAAAGACGGAGTGCGCCTTGCCTGCCACGCCGGCGTGCTGTCTATGTCGTGTAGACATTTGTTCCGAGTACCACAGCTTATGGCACTCAGTTTTGAAGCGTGGGAACGTTCAGCACGGCGGCGGTTTGAAAAACCGCCGCCTAGAAGTATGGTCTGGGGCCAAGGATCGCCAGGCACTATCGGTTCACTGCCGAATCGGCGAAGCGCTCCTCCAGCGATTGACCTAGTGCTTCGCTGCGGACCGACTAGCCCTCCGCGGAACTATGGATTCACAACTGGCGGACCACCTTCATGAAGTCGTCAACCTTTCGGTTCATGGCCGCCTTGCCGACGTTCAGGTGCTGCTCCATGCTGACGCCGGTAAAGAAGGTCAAGATCATCTCGGCGAGCGCCGTCGGATTCATGGTGGGTTTCTCAGCTTGGACATTTCTCGCGATCAGATCTTTGAGAAAGGCGCGGCCCTTGGAAACGATTTCCTGCGCTGCGGGAGGGAGCACCGCGAACTGGTTCATGGAATTGACCGAGAAACAGCCCTTCCCACCCTCCAGGCTGCGGGGCGCGAGCTTCAGAAAGCGCTCGATATTGTTCCAGCCGAGCGGCTTGGCCGTCAGGAATTCTTCCTCCTGCCGTTT
>DATMMY010000197.1:0-3570 GCA_035569515.1 Candidatus Solibacter sp.
GTTGCCTTTATTCGAGGTATTGCGCGCAAAGAGAAAGAGACACTCGGCAATTTTTGGGTGGATATGACCCGCGCTACTCTCTGGATTCTGCTTCCTATCTGCACTCTCTATGCGCTGGTGCTGGTGGAGCAGGGTGTGGTCCAGAACTTGAAGCCTTACGATACGGTAAAGATCGTTGAGCCTCAACAGGTCCAGAAAGTTGGACAGGACGGCAAACCCGTGATCGGGCAGGACGGTAAGCCGGTGATGGATACCGCGACCGATCAGGTCATTGCTCAAGGTCCAGTGGCTTCTCAGGAAGCCATCAAGATGCTGGGAACCAATGGCGGCGGCTTCTTCGGGGCCAATAGCGCCCACCCGTTCGAGAATCCAACTCCCCTCAGCAATTTCCTCGAAATACTCTCTATTTTTCTGATACCGGCCGGCTTGACCTATACGCTGGGCAGAATGACGGGATCTCAGCGCCACGGCTGGGCTGTCTTCGCGGCTATGTCCGTGCTCTTCTTCGCCGGAGTAATTACCGCATATTGGGCGGAAGCCAAAGGCAATCCATTGCTGCATGGGGTTGATCAGCATGTCTCCGCCATGCAGTCGGGCGGCAACATGGAAGGGAAGGAAGTTCGTTTCGGCATGGCCAACTCCGCGCTCTTCGCCACTGTGACCACCGACGCAAGTTGCGGCGCAATTAACGGCCAGCACGACTCGTTTACTCCTCTCGGCGGCATGGTGCCGCTGATCAACATCATGCTGGGAGAAGTCGTGTTTGGCGGTGTAGGGGCAGGCATGTACGGGATGCTGATCATTGTTGTGCTCTCCGTTTTCATCGCGGGGTTGATGGTCGGCCGCACGCCCGAATACCTGGGCAAGAAGATCGAGGCTTACGACGTGAAGATGGCCATGCTCTACGTGCTCATCTTCCCGTTGTCGATCCTGGTGTTTACCGCGGTTTCGGCCTTATCGCCCAACTACGGACTTTCAACTCTGACCAACACCGGCCCGCATGGATTGTCGGAGATGCTTTACGCCTTCACCTCTGCCACGGGCAACAACGGCTCTGCTTTTGGTGGTCTGGCAGTTAACAAGTATTACAACCTTACTGTCGGATTTGCCACCCTCGTCGGCCGATTTTTGATGATCGTGCCTATGCTGGCCGTCGCCGGAAGCCTGGTGCGCAAGAAGGCCGTTCCGCCTTCTCCGGGCACGTTTCCGGTTACAACTCCATTGTTCACCGTGCTGGTGGTAAGCGTGATCATTATTGTGGGTGCTTTGACTTTCTTCCCGGCGTTGAGCCTGGGTCCAATTCTGGAGCACCTGTTCATGAATGCGGGAAAGACTTTCTGAGGGGATGACGATGTCGACCAAACAAGGCAAGAAATCGCTCTGGGACGCAAAGATCGTTCGCCAGGCACTGATCGATTCGGTGGTCAAGTTGAATCCACGCACCATGATGCGCAACCCCGTAATGTTTGTAGTGGAGGTTGGCAGCGTCATTACCCTGGTTTTGCTATTTAAAGACCTCAGCAAGCATAGTGCTGACTTCGGTTTCGATCTCCAGATCACGTTGTGGCTGTGGTTCACCGTCTTATTTGCGAACTTTGCCGAAGCCATGGCCGAAGGCCGGGGTAAGGCCCAGGCTGACACGCTGCGTAAAGCCAAGTCCGAAACGGTAGCCAACCGGATTCTGCCAAACGGACAAACAGAAACAGTGCCGGGCTCCAAGCTGCGTCTTGGAGACCTGGTGATCGTATCTGCTGGCGAATGGATCCCCGGCGATGGTGAGGTCATTGAGGGCGTGGCGTCGGTGGATGAATCCGCAATTACCGGCGAATCGGCTCCAGTGATTCGTGAGTCAGGTGGAGACCGCTCCGCCGTGACTGGGGGCACCCGATGCCTCTCCGATCAGATTAAGGTCAGGATCAGCTCCAATCCCGGCGAGACCTTCCTGGATCGCATGATCGCGCTGGTGGAAGGCGCCGAACGGCAAAAGACCCCCAACGAGATTGCGTTGAACATCCTGCTGGCCGGTCTTACGGTCATCTTCCTGCTGGCCGTGGTGACATTGCAGCCTTTTGCTATTTACTCGGGCTCTCCGCAAACCATCTTTGTCCTGGTTTCTCTCCTGGTGTGTCTTATTCCTACCACCATCGGCGGATTGCTGTCCGCCATCGGCATCGCCGGAATGGACCGCCTGGTGCAGCACAATGTATTGGCCATGTCCGGTCGCGCTGTAGAAGCTGCCGGAGATGTGAATACTCTTCTTCTGGACAAGACCGGAACGATTACCCTCGGCAACCGGCAGGCAACGGAATTCATTGCTGCGCCCGGTGTCAGCAATGACCAACTTGCCGATGCCGCCCAGCTCTCATCGTTGCCCGATGAAACGCCGGAAGGCCGATCCATTGTGGTGCTGGCCAAGGAGAAACACGGTCTAAGGGGCCGTGAGCTTGGCGCTTTGCAGGCCCAGTTCGTTCCTTTCAGCGCTCACACCCGTATGTCCGGGGTGAACTTTGATGGGCGCGTGATTCGCAAAGGCGCCGTGGATGCCATTGAGAAGTACCTCAAGGAAAATGGAAGCGTCCTTCCCAAAGAGGTTCAGGCGACCGTTGAAATCATTGCACGCTCCGGAGGAACGCCCCTGGTGGTTGCGGAAAATAGCAGCGCCCTGGGCGTGATACACCTGAAAGATATCGTGAAAGGCGGCATACGTGAGCGTTTCTCTCAGCTTCGGGCCATGGGCATTCGCACTGTAATGATTACCGGAGACAATCCGCTCACTGCCGCTGCCATTGCGCGCGAGGCGGGTGTTGACGATTTTCTGGCCCAGGCCACGCCCAAAGACAAGATGGATCTCATTAAGAAAGAGCAGGCGGAAGGGAAGCTGGTGGCCATGACCGGAGACGGCACCAATGACGCTCCCGCCCTCGCGCAATCCGATGTGGGAGTCGCCATGAATAGCGGCACTCAGGCAGCCAAGGAAGCGGGAAACATGGTGGATCTGGATTCCAATCCCACCAAGCTGCTGGAGATCGTGGAGATCGGCAAGCAATTATTGATGACACGCGGTTCTTTGACGACGTTTTCTATCGCCAATGATGTTGCCAAATACTTTGCCATTATTCCGGCAATGTTCGCCGTGAAATTTCCTGTGCTCCAGGCCCTGAACATCATGCGCTTAGCGACGGCCCAGTCGGCCGTTCTCTCGGCAGTAATTTTCAACGCGCTGATTATCATCGCGCTCATCCCGCTGGCCTTGCGCGGCGTTAAGTACAGGCCCATGAGCGCCGCATCGCTCCTGCGCCGCAATCTCTTGCTTTACGGAGCAGGAGGCGTGATTGTGCCGTTCATAGGAATCAAGCTCATTGATTTGATCGTGAGGGCGGCGCATCTGGCGTGAAGAAACGCTGCTAGCTGTTGGCTACTAGCTGCTAGCCAGAGCGGGAAGAATCAGGTGGTCGGACTTAAGGAATCGGGTGATCAGACTTAAGGAAGTGGAGGATGTTTGGGCTGAGATGATCAGCCCCGGTAGAGCCTGTCCTGAGCTTGTCGAAGGAGGCGGTAAGAAGTTAGCCC
>DATMMY010000198.1:0-4273 GCA_035569515.1 Candidatus Solibacter sp.
TAAGTACCTGGGCAAGGACTATGAAGTCGAAGCCTCGCTTGGCCACATCAAAGATCTGCCCAAGAGCCAACTGGGTGTTGACATCGAAGGGGACTTCAGCACCGAGTATGTGGTCATCCCGGGCAAAGAAAAAGTCGTGGCTAAGCTCAAGAAGATGGCCAAGACCGCAGTCGCGATTTACCTGGCGCCTGACCCGGACCGGGAAGGCGAAGCTATCGCCTCGCACTTGGCCGATGAACTGTGGGATGGCAAGTCCAGGAAAAAAGGCGGCATCCCAATCCATCGCGTCACCTTCAACGAGATCACCAAGAAGGCCGTCCAAGAGGCCTTCGAGCATCCCCGCGCGATTGACCAGAACCTGGTGGATGCGCAGCAGACGCGCCGCGTGCTGGACCGCATTGTCGGTTACCAGGTCTCACCCTTATTGTGGGACAAAGTGCGGCGTGGCCTCTCTGCCGGCCGCGTGCAGACCGTCGCTTTGCGTCTCATAGTTGAGCGGGAGCGCGAGATCAAGGCCTTTGAGAAGAAAGAATATTGGACGATCGACGCCCATCTGTCTGCGGCCAAGCCCCCGGCGTTCGATGCCCGCTTCGTCGGGCGGGGTGACGAAAAAACCGAGGTCCCCAACGAAGAAGAGGCCGTCGAGATCCGGACGGCCCTGGAAAAGGCCCAGTGGTCTGTCCGCAACGTGGAGAAGAAGGAGCGCCGCCGCAGCCCGGCCCCGCCTTTCACCACCAGCAAGCTCCAGCAGGACGGTTCCCGCAAACTGCGCTTCAGCGTGAAGCGCGTCATGATGATCGCCCAGCGGCTCTATGAAGGTGTGGAATTGGGCGATGAAGGGTCGGTCGGCCTCATCACTTATATGCGTACGGATTCCGTGCAGATTTCCAACGACGCTCTGGCGGAGCTTCGGGAATTAATCGGCTCGGCCTATGGCAAAGAGTTTCTTCCGGAGTCGCCCAACGTTTATAAGTCCAAGAAATCCGCGCAGGAGGCGCATGAGGCCATCCGTCCCACCTCTGCGGCCCGCCATCCGGATGAGATCAAGAAATATCTTCAGGAAGACGAATACAAGGTCTACAAGCTCATCTGGCAGCGGTTCGTGGCCTCGCAGATGAACCCCGCAGTGTTTGACCAGACCAGCGTGGACGTGGAAGCCAAAGCCCCCAAAGAATCGTTCACCTTCCGCGTTACCGGTTCGGTGCTGAAGTTCGAAGGCTTCCTGAAGGTCTACGAGGAGTCCAAAGAAGGCAAGGACGAAGAAGATGAGGCCCTCAAGCACAAGCTGCCTCCGCTGGTGGCTGGCCAGAAGCTCACGCTGAAGGAGTTGAAGCCCGAGCAGCATTTCACCGAGCCTCCGCCGCGTTACAACGAAGCCTCGCTGGTCAAAGAGTTGGAAGAGCAGGGGATTGGCCGGCCATCAACTTACGCCACCATTCTCTCCACCATTCAGGAACGCCAGTACGTGCAAAAGCTGGGAGGCAAGTTCACTCCCACCGAGACCGGCCTGGTTGTGACCGACCTGCTGGTCCAGAACTTCGCTGAAATTTTCGATCCCAAATACACTGCACGACTCGAAGAAGAGCTTGATGAGATCGGAGACGGCAAGGAGAAGTGGACCGATGCGCTGGCTGGCTTCTACAAGAAGTTCGAAAAAGATCTTCGCTATGCCGAAAAGCACATGGAAAACATCAAGCGGATGGAAAAGCCCACCGAAGAGAAGTGCGAACGGTGCGGTTCTCCGCTGGTGCTGAAGTGGGGCAAGCATGGATCATTCTTCGCCTGCAGCGCGTATAAAAAAGACGATCCTGCAAGCTGCACATTTACCAAAGAAAATCCCATCAACCTTCCCGACCTGGATACGGCGGAGATGCCCGAGACCGCGCAAGAGGAGTACTGCGAGAATTGCGGCCGGGTCATGGTACTCAAGCGTGGCCGCTTTGGCCAGTTTATGGCCTGCACCGGCTATCCCGAATGCAGGACTACCCGCAGGCTCGACCAGGGCAAGAAAGTGCCGGACGTCCCCCTGGAAGAGACCTGTCCGCAGTGCAAGCGCAATCTGGTGCTGCGCCACGGACGGTACGGAGAATTTATCTCCTGCAGCGGATACCCGGATTGCAAGTACATCAAGCAGAATTTCATTGGGGTGAAGTGTCCGGAATGCAAAGAGGGCGAGTTGGTGGAGAAGAAGGCCCGCCGTCGCGGCAACCTCTTCTACGGCTGCTCCAACTATCCCAACTGTACTTTTACCTCCGCTTACAAGCCGGTGGCGGAAAAATGCCCGCAATGCAGTAGCCCTTACTTGCTGGAAAAGAACCTGAAGTCCGGCTCGGTCCTGGTCTGTCCCAACAACACGCGGAAAGCGGCGGAAGAGGAGGAGCAGCCTAAGAAACGCGGCAAGAAGACCAAAGCTGCGGAAGAGGCTTCTGCGGTAATAAAATGTGACTATTCACGCCCGCTGCCCAAGCCTGAGGCTGTGGCGTAATAAACAGGAGAGACTCAATTCATGGCAAAAAAAGGTAAGAAAGCAAGTGGGCACGACGCACAAGTGCTCATGCAACTTTACGATCTGCGTCGCGAATCAACCATGCGCAAGGCGCGCGATTTTGTAGGTACCCAATTCTGGCCCTCAACCCACGAAGAATTCGCGGCTGTAATGAACGGGTTTGGCAGCGAACAAAACGCTTACGCCCGCCAGGCGCTCAGCTATTGGGACATGGCTGCGGCCATGGTTCTGGAGGGCGCCGTGCATGAAGGCCTGTTCTTTAAATGTAACGGTGAGCTTCACTTTCTCTTTGCCAAGTTCGGGCATTATCTTCCCCAGCTCAGAAAAGATTCAGGCAATGCGGAATTCCTGATGAACTTCGAAAAACTGGCCACAAAATCTCCAGAGGCGAAAGCGCGGGTCAAGCGGATCCAGGAGATGCTGAAAGCACGTATTGCCGCTGCGGCAGCGGCCAAAGCCGCCAGCTAAGCGCGAAATTTCATTTAGAAAATATCATTTGGAAAACAATGGGGCCACAGAGACACCTGAGTGTTCTCTGCGGCCCGGTTTTTTGGAAAAACAGCTTTTGGAAAGGCAGGTCTTCGAAAAAGCTAACTTGAAAACATGTGATATGGCATTCTTGCTTTTCGCCCCTTGGTCAGGAAACGGGCTCCAGGTATAAGTACTCACGAATGTAGGGGTCTTTCACCTTCCCTAACTCTGCCAGGGTCTCGTCAAAAATGATCCTGCCATCTTTCAGGATCAAGAATGTGGTGTGCAGGTCGCGCGCGATGTGGCCTTCAATGGCTTTCATGTGTTTCGTTTGCGTATCGTAATAGTGGGTCGCCAGCATGAAACCGTCTTGCAATCGATGGCTTACCAGGAGCGAACTGGATTTGTTGACGTCGCGCTGTTTCATAATCAGGTCGATGATGGTGGTAGAGGTGATAGGGTCAAGACCGCCGGTTGGAGAATCGTAAAGCAGCACCTCCGGCTGGGTGATAATGGCGCGCGCAATGCCCACTCTGCGCCTCATGCCGCCCGAGAGCTCTGAGGGGAACATGTCCATGGTGTGTTCCAACTCCACGAACCGCAGGGCTTCCCGGACACGCATATCGATCTCCTTTTCCGGAATCTTCTCTTCCAGCAGCCGAAAGGCGACGTTGTCCCGGACGCTCAGTGAATCAAACAGAGCGCTTTCCTGGAAGACAATCCCCACTTTGTTGCGCAGTTCGAATAGCTGCTCCTCCGTCATGGAAGTGATGTCGTGTCCTAAAACATAAATGTGCCCGCGATCCGGCTTGATAAGTCCCAGGCATAGCTTCAGGATCGTGCTCTTGCCTGAACCGGCAACTCCCAGCAAGACCTTGGTTTCGCCGCGCTTGAGTTCAAAGGAAATGCCGTCCAGCACATGAAGTCCCTCAAAGCTGATGGCGACATCTTCAAAGATGATTGCTTTATGAACTGTGTCAGGCGGCAGATTTTCCGGAATCGGCATAAAGATATGTACAGCCTATCTTAAAATGGCTTTGCAAGGGCATGGCTTCAGAGTTTGCAGAAAAAATGGTCCCTCAGACGTTGATTTGTGCCAGGGCACGAGTTTACTCGTGCCGATAACGTTCAAAATCGATCGGGCTTAGCCCCAATACGGTTCACTTAAGGAATTCGAAGATGCTCGCAGAACAATGAATCCCAGCCCCGGAGGGGCGCAATTATTGAGCCCAGCACGTAAGTGCTGGGGAGTGTTAGAGATAAATGACAAGTCCCGTAGGGACGGCATAAGGTTTC
>DATMMY010000199.1:0-12985 GCA_035569515.1 Candidatus Solibacter sp.
TTTGGTTTGGTGCGGTCCCCATAAAAGTAATAGCAAAAAATTAAGACACAGCGCTGCAAGGTCGCTGCCAAAATAAAGACCAAAACGCACCGCGGAGGCGCGGAGACGCGGAGAAGATCAAGGCTAAGAATTCACGACAGCAGAAGATCGATACAATAAAAGCGTCCAGCAAGAATTCTAACAGGGCAGCCATAGACCCGAATTTCTTGGAGAAAGCGCATGAAGCAGGCATGTATTGTGCTGACCACAGCAGGTTCGCAGGAAGAAGCCAGAAGGATTGCTCACTCTCTGGTAGAGCGGCGGATTGCCGCCTGCGTGAATATTGTGCCGCAAGTTGAATCGGTCTACCACTGGGAAGGTAAGGTGGAAAGCGCCAATGAATGGCTGTTGGTGGTCAAGACCCTGGAGGCAAATTACTCACGCGTGTGCGACGCGATCAAAGAGCTGCACTCTTACGATCTGCCGGAGTGTATCAAGCTGGAGATCAGCGGTGGCAGTTTGGAGTACCTGGAGTGGATTGCAGGGGGAATTTTGTAATTCGGTAATTTGGTAATCGGGTAATTTAAGCCGGGCCTTCGCTTAAAGGACGCAATACTTAGAGCGGTTCTCGTGTACCTTAAGCGCAGCGGAGCAGTTTCCTTCGGCTCGCGGGCTCACCTCTAGGACAGGCTCTTCGCTGCCGCTCAGGATGACAGTGACTTTCTTCGCAAGCGAAGTTATCTTGGCTTTAAGTTCTTTCCAACAGAACCAAGACTCCATTTTCAAATAGCCTCCAAGGCCTGGTCCAGGTCGTCGATGATGTCCTGTGCATCTTCTACGCCTACTGAGATGCGGACCATGCCGTCAGTTAATCCGATTTTTCTTCTTCCTGACTCGCCCAGCGCGGCATGGGTCATGGATGCCGGATGGGAGATCAGGGTCTCAACGCCTCCCAGCGACTCGGCGAATGAGCAGATGCGCACTTTGCGCAGCATCTTGCGGGCATTGCTGAGCGAGCCGGTCTCGAAGGTAATCATGGAACCGAAGCCCTTCATCTGCAGTTTTGCCAGCTCGTGCTGCGGATGGTCGGGGAGCCCTGGGTAAAGCACCTTCTTCACTTTCTTGTGTTTGTTCAGATAGTCCGCTATGAGCCGGCCGTTGCTTTCGTGGACCATCATGCGCGCCGCGAGGCTCTTGACTCCGCGCAGCACCAGAAAGCACTCAAAGGGCGAGAGAATCGCCCCGGAGGCTTTTTGCATAAAGGCCAGCTTTTCCGCCTGGCGGGGCGTGGTTGCCACGACCACGCCTCCTAGTCCATCGCTGTGTCCATTGAGAAATTTGGTGGTGGAGTGCATCACCATATCGGCCCCGAGCTCCAGCGGGCGCTGGAGGTAAGGCGACATAAAAGTGTTGTCCACAACCAGTTCCGCACCACCGTCGTGGGCGATTTTGGCGATCTGCTTGATGTCGGTAAGCACCATCAGAGGATTCGTAGGGGTCTCAATCCACAGGATCCTGGTATTGCGCCGCATGGCCTTTTTTACGGCATCCGGATCGGAGGTGTTCACATAGCTGAATTCAACGCCGTAATTGGCCACTACCTGGTTGAAGAAACGCGGAACGCCGCCGTAAGTATCATGGCCGCAGATTAAGTGGTCGCCCTGCTTGAGAAAACACTGGGTCACGGCTGTAACAGCGGCCATACCGCTGGCAAAGACATGAGAGGAGGCTCCGCCCTCCAGAGCGGCAAGATTCTGCTCCAGGCGGGTGCGGGTGGGGTTGGAAACGCGCGCGTATTCGTAGCCTTTGTTCTTGCCCAGGTCCTCTTGAACGTATGTGGAAGTGGCGTAAATGGGAACTGTAACCGCGCCGGTCAGAGGGTCGGATTCCTGGCCAACATGAATGGCTTTGGTGGCAAACCCCGGTTCTTTCTTTTTCATATGCTTATTCAACCCCGCCTTCAAAGATATTCTTGGATATGTAACGTTCCGCCGAATCGGGAATCACGGTGACCACGTTCTTCCCCGGGCCCAGCTTTTTGGCAACCTGAAGTGCGGCAAAGACGTTGGCCCCGGCGCTGGAACCGCCCAGGACACCCTCATAACGGGCCAGGCGATTGACGGTCTCAAACGCATCCGCATCACTCACCATGATGATTTCATCGGCCACACTGGAGTCGAAACTCTTCGGAATAAAGCTTGCGCCAATGCCTTCCACCTTATGCGGTCCCGGGGGCCCGCCCTGCAGCACTGATCCCTGGGTTTCCACTGCGACACAATGAGTCTTGGGAAGGCGCTCTTTCATAAAACGGGCCACACCCGTAAATGTTCCGCCGGTGCCAATGCCTATGACCACAGCATCCACGCGGCCCTTCATCTGCTCAAAGATTTCCGGGGCTGTGGTGTCATGGTGAAACTCAGGGTTGGCGGGATTTTCAAATTGAAGGGCGGTGAAGGAACCGGGAATATCGGCCGAGATCTCTCTGGCTTTCTTGATAGCCCCCCGCATGCCGTCAGCATCCGGTGTGCGAATCACCTCTGCACCGAGCGCCCGCATGATCTTGACCTTCTCTTCGCTGAATTTTTCCGGGACCACCACGATCACGTGGTAGCCGCGATTGACGCCGATCAGCGCCAGACCGATACCTGTATTCCCTGCCGTGGCTTCCACAATAGTGGCGCCGGGGTGGAGACGCCCTTCTTCTTCGGCACGCTTGATCATGCCGATTGCGGCCCGGTCCTTGACACTACCACCAGGATTCAGATATTCGAGCTTGGCAAAGACGTCCGCCGCTCCGTTCGGAACGATCCGCCTGAGATGCAGCATGGGAGTCCGTCCCACAAGCTCGGTAATGTTCTCAGCAATAAGGAGATGGGCCATGGCAAACTTTTTAGACTACGGGAGGGAGAGGGCTGAGGTCAAACTTGCAGTGCAGATTGCCAAAATTACATAATTGCCATAATTGCCATAATTGAAAACCCTGTATCCCTGAACCAGTGGATAGCTGTGGCGGTGGCGGAAAAGGTCGGAGTGGTGGAAACAGCGGCAGAATTCTTTAAGAAACGCGCAGGCAAAGCGACCGGGGCGAGTCTGATGAATTTTCTTCGCAACGCTCCCGAGGTTGCACCCGAGCCCGACGACGCGATCCGGTGATGGACGGGTTCTACGCACTGCGCCACAGTCTTGGCGCGGCTAGAATCCAATTTTCAAAGTACTCGCTTACCCAATCTATTTTGCCGCCCGCTGCTGGCCGGCGAAGTATCCGCTGCGGGTGCGTACCTGCAAGTCTTTGTATCCGGGCGCGCTGGCCACAACTTTTACCTTGCGATAACCGCCGTTGGACTGCGGATTGGTAGATTTGTAACTGATGCTGTATTGGTTGCGGATGTCACGGGCAACCGCCTGGCTGATCTCATCCACCTCAGTCAGGTTCTTGGGAAAGAACGCCACGCCTCCGGTTTGGACGGACATTGCTTCCAAAGCGCGCTTGGCGCGGCGCTCGCGGCCCTCGCCGCCGAGAATGCCGATGGTATAGATGGTGGGTCCATTGTCGTTCTGCACGGTACGGATGGCCTGCTCTAATGACTCGCGACTCTCGTTGTCCTCGCCGTCGGTAATCACCAGCAAGACTTTCTTTTCTCGTTTTGCGCCCTTGGCCAGATGATCTGCCGAGGCGATGACCGAATCGTAGAGCGCTGTGCCGCCTCTGGAGTCCACGCGATCCAGGGCCTCGTGCATCAGTTCAACGTTGTTGGTGAAGTCCTGGTCCAGAAAAGGCTCGTCGTTAAAATTTACGACAAAAACCTCGTCCTGCGGATTGCTGGATTTCACCAAGTTCAGGACTGCCCTGGTAACGGCAGCGCGCTTATCGCGCATGGAACCGGAGTTATCGACGAGGATGCCAATCGAAACCGGAATGTCTTCACGGGTAAAAGCGGTGATCTGCTGGGGCCGGTCATCTTCGTATACCACGAAGTTCCTTTTCCCCAGATCGGTAACCAGGTGCTGTTTCTGGTCCACCACGGTGGCGTGCAACGTAACCTCATCTACATCCTTTTTGAACGTGAACCCGCCACTTTTACCGGGAGTCACCTGCCCCGCCTGGCCCTCGCCTGGCGCCTGGCTGGTTGGCACGTTCGTCCCTGAGCTGGTTGTCCCGCTGTTCTTTCCGGCTGGAGGCTGCGTGGCCGGCCGCATCCAGCCCGGCAGCGCGGGGTCGGTAGGATCTACATCCGATGGCAAAGGTGTAGGCTGAACATGTTGCTGGTCCTGCTGGCCCTGCGAACCCTGCTGCCCTTGAGCCCATGAATAAGACGCCATTGCGAGCACGAGGCAGAAACCAACCCATACAACTGGCTTATTGCGAAGGTGCATAGTATCCCGTTTTGGAGTAAACATTCAGATGTGGCAACCCTTTAGGCGGAAGCAGCTTTACTTTGATCTTGCGCCAATGACCATCTTTGGTCTTGTTCTTTGGACGGTAGCCGAGCACATATTGGTTGCGCAGCTCTATTCCTATCTTTGTGGCCACATCGGCCAGTTCATTGGGGTTGTTGATGGTAAACATTCGCCCGCCAGTCACTTCCGTAATGTCGCTCAGCAGGCCCGGACCGGCAATTTCTTCCGGCTGACCGGCGCCACCGGGGGTAAAGAGGCCGATTGCATACACCTGAACGTCAGCTTCCTTCACCATGGACTTGATTTCGTTCTCCGTGTACCGGCTGTGATTATCGCCTCCATCGGAGATGATCAGCAGGGCTTTCTTGCTGTTGTGGGCATCCTTCATCTTGCTCACGCCCATGTAGATGGCATCGAGCAACGCGGTGCGCCCCTGGGCCTGTAGAAACACCAGCTTGGCCTGCACGTCTTCCACGGACTTGGTGAAATCGGCGGTCAACTGCGGACGATCAGAGAAACTGATCATGAAAAACTCGTCCTGCGGATTGGCGGTCTTGAAAAACTCAATGACCGCATCACGGGCCTTGGCGATCTTGTCCGACATGCTCCCGCTCATGTCAAAAATAACACCCAGCGAAATCGGAGCATCCTCGCTCGAAAAATGCTTGACCTCTTGCGCCTGGCTGCCCTCCACAATGGTGAAATTATCTTTCTCCAGTCCCGTGACAATCCGGTTCCAATCGTCTGTGACCGTAACATTCACCAGCACCAGGTCAACATCCACCAGGATCGGCTTTCCGCGGGTTTTGAGCTGAGAATCGGGGGTTGTAGTATCTTTTGGATCGGTTGCAGGTTTCGCGGCTTCTGCCGGATCTGGCTTGCGTGGCTCAATGTGGACGTTCACATCCTGCGCCACGGCAAAAGCCGCGACGGCAAGAAAAAGTATAGCGGCAACTACCGGGCGCAACACATGCGTCCTGTAGCACTGGTGTCGCTCCGGGGAACGGAATGAACCATACCCGCGGCACTCAAAGCGGGACATATGGAACCTCATTTTGTGCCGATGTTATCACAGTGGGGCGCAACTGAACATATGCCGCCTGCGCCTTATTTTCGGCGGCAGGTTTTACCAGAACATTAAGATGTTAAAAGCGAAGCAGTAGGTTTTCTGTTCTGACTTGATAAAATCACTTGTAGGTCCTCATTCGCAATGGCAGAGATAGCTCCGTTCAAGGCCCTCCGTTACGACTCACACCAGCTTCGGCTGGAAGATGTCGTCACGCAACCCTATGACAAGATTACCCCTGAGATGCAGGCCCGGTATTACGAATTGAGCCCTCATAATCTTGTCCGCATCATCCGTGGCAAAGAGGGCGAGACCGATAATGCCTCCTTCAACGTTTACACCCGCGCCTCGGAGTACCTGCACGACTGGCGTGCCGGAGGTCTCCTCAAGCAGGATCCGGAGCCTTCCCTTTATTTCTATTCCCAGACATTCACCGTACCCGGCACCCGGGACCTGGCGGAACGCCGCGGGTTCATCGGGCTGGGAAGAATTCAGGACTATGCCGATAACGTGGTATTCCGCCATGAGCAGACCCTGGCCAAGCCACGCGCCGACCGGCTGAACCTTCTGCGCCAAGCTAAAGCGCATTTTGGCCAGATTTTCATGCTCTATAGCGACCCTGAGGCTGAGATTGAGCGGCTGTTGCAAACGGAAGAAGAGCCGGACATGTCGGTGCTCGACGAATACGAGGTCTTGCATCGAGTCTGGCGGGTGTTTGACCCGGGCATCGTGCAGACAATTCAGCAACTCATGCTCGACAAGAAGCTGCTGATTGCCGATGGCCACCATCGTTACGAGACCGCGCTGGCGTACAGAAACGAGCGGCGCGAGCAGGCCGGCTCCGTCTCACTCAACGCTCCCTACGAATTTGTGATGATGACCTTGATCCGGATGGAGAGCAAGGGCCTGGTCATTCTGCCCACTCACCGCATCGTGCACGGCCTTTTGGACTTCGACCGGGAGCGCATGCTCGAAACTTCCCGGAAGTTCTTCGACATTCAGCGCATTGATATGCGGACCGAAAGCCGGAGCGCCACCACACTGCTTCAGGAAGCGGGCGAGGACGGCACCGCCTTTGTAGCAGTCATCAAGCAGGGGCCTTACTTGCTTCGGGCTAAGAAGCGCGCACTGCATGATGCATTAAGCGCAATGCCGGCGCAGCAGCGCGATCTGGATGTTATTCAATTGCACAAGATTCTGTTAGAGCGAGTCCTGGGCATTTCAGAAGAGGCCATTCGCAATCAGGACCACATCAAGTATGAGCGGGACGCCTTTGAGGCGATTTCCCAGGTCCGCCAGGGAGCCAACGTGGCCTTCCTGATGAACCCGGCCCGCATTGAGCAGGTGCGAGACATTGCTTTCTCCGGCGAAGTGCTGCCCCAGAAATCCACGGATTTTTATCCCAAGCTTCTGAGCGGGATGACCATTTATGCGCTGGAGTAAAAAGCGTGTGAGCATACTGACAGCCATTCTCCTGATCGGTTGTTTGCTACTGCTTTCGGCGGCTGATTCATCCCGGCAATTCACCATCTACACGCTCCAGACCAGCTATTCCATTGAAGTAGTGGAACGCCAGGGACAACCTTACATCAGTCTTATGGAGTTGCTGGAACCCCTGGGAGTCGACAACCTGCGCTCCAGCGGAAACAACTGGACGCTGCAGTTGGATAAGGTTGAAGCCCGCTTTACCGAAGGCAAGGACACGGCCAAGATCCGGGGCAAGACAGTGGATTTGAGCGGCGGCGTCTTGGTGGAAAACAAGCGCGTGCTGGTCCCGCTGAACGCATCGTTTGCCATCCTGAGCAGTCTGCTCCATAAGACCATTGATTTTCACCTTGCGGGCCGGCGGATCTTTATTGACAATGCCGGCACCCGCTTCACCACCGAATTGAAAAAGACCGATCGATCTGCACTGGTCCTGAATTTCAGCCAGGCGGTCAATCCATCGATCCATCAGGAAGGCAATAGGAGCAGGCTGGTGTTCAAGCGGGAACCGCTGATTTCAGACCTTATCAATCAGCCATTTGACGATAAGGTGATTCGGTCCCTTAGCTTCTCTGAAGATAACGGCGTAGCCGCCTTAACCATCACCGGAGATGCCCCGCTGAGCGTAGCTCTAGGAAGCGATGGCAAGACGATCCAGGTGCAGGCTGTGCAATCCGCTGCTCCAACCAGCGCCAGCGTGCCTGCGCAGGCCCCGGGCGCGCAACCCTCGCCTGAGCCTTTGGTAACCTCCCCGCCGGCGCAATCAACGGAGCTTCCCGTTCAAACCCAGGGCCACACAGGGCCTGCTTATTTTGTGATGATCGATCCCAGCCACGGCGGCAATGATAAAGGCGCATTTCTGTCAGACCAGCTGGACGAGAAGGAGCTGACGCTGGCGGTCGCCCGAAAGCTGAAAGCCGAACTGCAGGAACGCGGAATTGCAGCGAGACTGCTACGCGACACTGACACCAATCTGAGCCTGGAGCAACGCGCGGAGCTTACCAACGCCCAGCATCCGGGAATGTATGTGGCAATTCATGCCGGCGTATTCGGACAGGAAGTGCGAGTCTACGCACCCGCACTCACATCTTCCCCGTCGGCGGGTGAGCGATTGGCGGGAGAACGCCTGGTAGCGGAACCGTCATCAACCGGATCAGCACAGTTCCTGCCCTGGGAACTCGCACAGGCGGCTTCTCTCGGCCGAAGCAAGACCATTGCGCGGGCGGTCGCAGGAGAGCTGCAAAAGAAAGATGTACAGACTGTCAGCCTGACTACGCCCTTGCGTCCGCTGAACAACATTATTGCGCCGGCCATTGCCGTTGAATTGTCCGCCGACCGGCCCAACGCCCAGGATCTCCTGAATCCCAGAATACAGAGCCTGGTGGCGGCAGCGGTGGCCTCCGGGCTAGCGCAGGCGCGGGCCCAGATTGAGGCGCACAAATGATCCCGCGCCACTTTCAAATCGCCATCATGCTGCTTCTGGTGGGCATTCTGATCAGCGGTATCTATATCATCAAAATCACCCACAAGGAGCAGGCCAAAACACAGCTCGCGGTAGAAGAGCGTCCCGTGACCCCTCCTGTGGGAGGCAAGCAGGAGCACATTCTGGTGCTGGTAGCCTACGATCAGGAGCGGGCGCTCCGCTGGCGCGAGACAACAGCGTTCATGCCGGAGGAACGCAGCCTGCGCGCCAAGGAGACCTTGCGGGCGGTGCTGGCGCAATACCTTCAGAATCCTTCTCCGCACCCGTTAGGTAAAGGCACTGATATAAAGGATGTGTACCTCATCAACGACAACACTGTGGTCATCGACACTACCCCCCAATTCGCCGATAGTCACCCTTCGGGAATCCTGCCGGAAGAGATGACCGTTACTTCCCTCATTGAGACCCTGAGCGCCAACCTCCCGGGAATATCCCGCGTAAAGTTTATTGTGGATGGCAAGGAGAGGGAGACTCTGGCCGGACACGCGGATCTGATGTCATTCTACGAAGTCTCCGCGGTTCATGAACTGGCCAAGGAGTTCCAATAAATATGCCCCCAGTCATTGGGGTCTTTGACTCGGGCTTTGGAGGGCTGACCGTCCTGCGTGAACTGCTGGCGGTCTTGCCGGGAGCCGACTATCTCTACTTCGGCGATACCGCCCGGCTTCCCTACGGATCAAAATCCGCTCACACGGTAGCAAAATATGCCATCTCGAGCGCCCATTTTCTTCAAGAGCGTGGAGCGGAGATGCTGGTCATCGCCTGCAATACCGCCACAGCGCTCGCGCTTGATGAGATTAAATCCTCCATCACCCTTCCGGTAATCGGTGTGGTGGATCCCGGCGCCCAGCGCGCTGCAGAGATTTCCAGGAGCAGGAAGGCCGCGGTAATAGCCACCGAGGCCACAGTCGCCAGCCATGCCTATGAGAAGGCATTGCGGGCCTGTGGGATTCAGTCGGTGGAGAAGGCGTGCCCGCTGCTGGTGCCCTTGGTGGAAGAAGGATGGGTGGACCATCCGGTGACCGAGCAGGTGGCACACATTTACGTTGACGAAGTATTTGGCAATGGAGCCGACGGCGCAGATGTGCTGGTGCTGGGGTGTACCCATTATCCGTTGTTGCGTCCGCTGTTGCGCCGCGTGGTCCCCGCGCAAGTACAGATTGTGGATTCTGCCGAGTCCACGGCACAGGCGGTGGCCGGGTTTCTAAACGTCCCTGCATCGGGGTCGGCCGGGGCTTTGCCTGGAACTCTGCATTGTTACGCTACCGACTCGGTGGAAAAATTCCGCCAATTGGGAGGGCGCTTTTTAGGCCGTCTCATTGAAAACATCGAACTCATCGATATAGAGAGATAAAAAAATAAATGATCTTTCGTTCCGACAATCGCTCTCCCGAACAGATGCGCCCTGTCAACATAATTCCGGATTACATCGCGACCGCCGAAGGTTCCGCGCTGATTGAGGTCGGCAATACCCGCGTGATCTGCACGGCCACCATCGAGGAAAACGTACCTGCATTTTTGAAGGGCGCCGGTAAGGGATGGATCACGGCGGAATACAGCATGTTGCCACGCTCTACATTGACCCGCACCCCAAGAGAGTCCGCCCGGGGCCGGGTGAGCGGCAGGACGCATGAGATCCAGCGACTCATTGGCCGCGCCGTTCGAGGTGTGGTTGACTTGACGCAACTGGGCGAGCGCACCATTACGCTGGATTGCGACGTGATCCAGGCCGATGGCGGGACCCGCACCGCGTCAATCACCGGGGCATTCGTAGCCTTGGGGCTGGCGATGGGAAAGCTGGTTGAGGCCGGTACCCTGACCGCCGCACCCATTCGGGACTTTGTGGCCGCCATCAGCGTGGGCATTGTGGATGGTGCCATTTTTTTGGACCTTTCCTATGAGGAAGATTCGCGGGCGGAAGTAGACTTGAATTTCGTGATGACCGGATCGCACAAGATCGTTGAAATACAGGCCACCGCGGAGCAGCATCCGTTCGATGAGGCGCAGCTTAAGAAGATGATGGATTACGCGTCCGCAGGAATCGACGCGCTGATCGCCCGCCAGCGCAGCTTGTTGCAAAAATTGCCTCTGCGTCAATAGAAGAAGGAAATCAAGCGGAGGGCGTGAAAGTCTACGGCTCTGCGACGAAATCTTCGTCATCGAAAATATACGGAGCGGTACGGACGAGTTTGAAACGCACCCGAGCATGGCACTGGTCGCATGCCGGAAACAAATCCTTGGCGTGCATCACAACTTCATGCGAAGGCCGATGCCGCCGATCGTGGATGACCTCGTAGATTCCCGTTTCAAGGACCCGTTCTCCGGTCAGAAAAATCTTGCCATGCTTTGCCCTGGCCCGCATGCGGCCAGATTCCGCGCCATGGTATTCCAGGGCCGGGTTCAGGGACTTCCGGTACATTGTGAGGAGATTGGTTGTTGCTGTCATTTTGAACAAATTCTATAACGCCTATTTTTCCCGATGCAAGCTGGAACCAGAGTACCACGCGAATTTTAGTACAATGAATCAGTTGAACGCCTGTCTTCAGCATCTAAGTTCTCGCTTGCAGTCTTAGATATTTGTTCCTGTACTCCCTTGTATGAATCGGGGATTGAATTCTTAGGAGGATCTAATCGTGAAACTTACCTCTGGAAAACTTGCTGGGATGAAGGCCGTTTCCGAAGCCCGAGGAGTGATCGCCGCCGCAGCTATGGACCAGCGCGGATCACTGCAGAAGGCTCTGGCCAAGGAAAAGGGCGCGGACATTACCGACTCCATGTTAGAGGAGTTTAAATCTATTGTTACGGAAGTTTTAACGCTGCATGCCAGCGCCATCTTGCTTGATCCCGAATGGGGCCTGCCGGCCTCCCGGCGGCGCGCCAAGAACTCAGGACTGCTGTTGGCCTACGAAAAGACGGGATATGACAAGACCGGCCCGGGACGCCTCCCCGACCTGCTGGATAACTGGTCGGCACGACGCCTCAAGGAAGCCGGGGCGGATTGCGTTAAAGTATTACTTTATTACACGCCTACCGACGGCGCTGCCATCAACGATAAGAAACATGCCTGGGTCGAGCGCATCGGCGACGAATGCCGCGCCAATGACATCCCTTTCTTCCTGGAATTTGTTGGATACGAAGAGGGCGCGGATGAAAAAGGCCTGGATTTTGCCCGCAAGAAGCCGGAGATCGTAAACCAGTCTATGGCCGAGTTCAGCAAAGACAGATACGGCGTGGACGTGCTGAAGGTCGAGGTTCCGGTGAATATGAAATTCGTTGAAGGGTCCAAGTCCTATGGCGGTCAGAAGGCCTATTCCAAGCAGGAAGCCATGGAGCATTTCCGCAAGGCTGCGGCCGTCGCCACCAAGCCTTTCATCTATCTCTCGGCTGGCGTGAGCAACGCGGAGTTCATTGAATCGCTGGCTTTGGCTGCCGAAAGTGGAGTCAAATTCAACGGAGTGCTTTGCGGACGCGCCACGTGGAAAGATGGCATTCCCGTTTATGCCAAGCAGGGTGCAAAAGCCTTTGAGCAATGGCTGCGAACCGAAGGCGTGAAAAATATCAGCAACGTAAATGAGAGCCTGAAGGCGGCCACTCCGTGGTTTGAACTCTATGGCATCTCAAAGGAGCCGGCGCTGGTGAATGCTTAGCGACCAGAAATCCACGACACAGAGAGGCTGAGTGGTGAACGGCTATGACGCCACCACTCAGCCTTTTTGATTTAGCGATGCGCGGGCCAAATCGTCGTGGCCCTCCAGAGGCTGGTCAGCAAACAGCAGAACGATTCTCGTGAACCTTAAATGCAGTGGAGCAGTTTCCTTCGGCTCGCGGGCTCACCTCTAGGACAGGCTCTTCCTGCACTCAGGATGACACTGATCCTCTCAATGCATCCGGTTATTTTCGCCTCAGGTTTCTCATTATCCGACCCAGGTTCTTAGTTTTGCCCCACGCTCTCATTTACTGCGATCCGCCGCCGAGAGCTACCCAGTCACCGGGCTGGGTTGGATCACAGCTATTATCCTGTTTGGTGCAAACCATGAATTGCGTAATTGGGTGTACTTCGAACAGGGAAAATCTGTGCGGCTGGCCGCCTTTCGGATGACTTGCGTCTGAGTTCACGTGGTGCAGGTTGTCGTAGAACAGGCCGCCGCTGATCATGACCAGTTGCTGATTGTTCTCGACTTGCGTCAGGTTGGCGATGTTCCACTCGGCTGGCCGGTTTTGGGGAATCATCTCTACTACAATTCCCTGAAAATCGCTATTGGCTGGATCGCTGGAGATCGGGATGTGAAAGTCATTGTTGTCCACACCACGAAGATTGCAATTGACCGACTCACCGGTGTTGGGATGCGGCGTACCCACCAGATAGCCGACCACCGAAACCAAATCTCCCTCAGCGACGCTCCCACCGCTCACCGTCATCCCCGATAGTTTGGCTCTATCGTCCGCGCTTAACTCTTTGCCCTCGCCAACCAGGTCATCCGCCTGCTGCTGTAGCGCGGCAAAATCGTCAAACGTCAAGACTGTCCCGGCCCCGGAACCGCTCGGAGTGGCCCGCTTGTGCTGGTTCGCAATCG